>NZ_VSCV01000004.1:0-112300 GCF_047459355.1 Limnochorda sp.
CCGTCGATGGAACCTGCGTGGGTCCGATTCCGTTCCATGAGTATGGTGGAGGCACCAACTTGGGCCTGGGCCTCGGGGCCCATTTGGCCGAGGTTGGCGGAGGCGGGTCTGGCAGGCAGCATGGTGGTCTGGCCCGTCGCGGCGATCATAGTTGTCCCCCACTTGGGCCGTTGCGTACGTGTATGAGAGTCTGCTCCGGTGCCCAAGGGCCCCTGGATGCGCCAGACCAGGTGCGCCGGCCAGGACCGAGAGGACCGAGGATCACTTCGCGGCACAAGAAAAAGCCGCAACCCCGATGGGGAGCGGCTTTTCAAATGAAGTGACCGATTGGCAGGGGTGACAGGACTCGAACCTGCAACCCCCGGTTTTGGAGACCGGTGCTCTGCCAGTTGAGCTACACCCCTACGCTGCCGCAAGTATACCATCGCAGCCTGGCTCAGGTCAAGGTTCTCAGGAGAGCTGCGGGTCCCAGGGAGACCCAGGGGCCCTCTCCCCCACCCCTCCCCCACCCTTCTTCCCGGCGTCCCATCGCCGGACCCTCTCGGCCGGGACCAGTGGTGCTGAGAGCCCGTGGGCCGGGCCGGGCTTGTCGGGCGGGCAGGTTGGTGATGAGCGTCTCGCGCCCGTCCGGCCTTTTGGCCCTTCCGGCCTGGCCAGTGATCCATGTTAGGTGGCATTTCAGGTGGCATTCACCAGATTCCGCCCCAGGGCCCCTCCCAGGAGGGCGACGGGGAGGCTGAGGGTCAGGGCCCGGAACAGATCCGCGAGCTGGAGGCTTCCGCTGTGGGGCATGAGCCAGAAGGCCGCGGCGGCGTACCCCAGTCCGACCAGCAGGCCGTGGAGCCATCCGAGGGACCGGGCAGAGCGGCCCGCCCACACGCCCCCGACCAGGAGCGCCGGGATGTGGACGGCGAGGTAGGCCCAGCGGGGGTAGCTCAGGGAGGCAATCAGCCCGTAGGCGATCCCCATCAGCGCGGTGACCACCCCGAAGACGACCAGCGAGCACGCCACGCCGACCAGAACTGCCAGCGGCCGGAAACGGACAGTGCTGCTCCCCGGTGACCGGCGCAACTGGGTCCACCCCCTTGCCTGGGACCATGGGGCTCCCTCGATCCATGGGGGCCCGCCCGCATCATCCCCGTCCACCCCCGGGCCCCCACGCCACCCATCCACGAAAGGTGTATGCCCCGCTCGGGGCAGGCATGCAGAGGCCTCGGGCCCGCGGGCCCGAGGCCTGGCTCAGAACTGACCGAGTAACGCCCTAGGAGGCTTGGTTGCTCGCCTCCTCGATCACTTTCTGGGCCAGCTCTGCCGGGACTTCCTCGTAGTGGTCGAAGGTCATCTCGAAGTCGCCCCGGCCCTGGGTCATGGAGCGCAGGTCCGTGGCGTAGTGGAACATCTCCGCCATCGGCACCAGCGCCTCGATCACCTGGAGGTCCCCGTCGGGGTTCATCCCCAGGATCTTGCCCCGCTTCTTGTTCAGGTCGGCGATGCAGTCGCCCATGTAGCTTTCGGGCACGGTCACCTTCACCCGCATGACCGGCTCCAAGAGGACCGGGTTCGCCTGCTCGAAGGCCTTCTTAAAGGCCATGGAGGCCGCGATCTTGAAGGCCATCTCCGAGGAGTCCACCGGGTGGAAGGAGCCGTCGTAGAGGGTGGCCCGCACGTCGACCACCGGGTAGCCGGCCAGGACGCCTTCGGCCATGGTCTCCCGGATGCCCTTCTCCACCGCGGGGATGTACTGCTTGGGCACCGCGCCACCGAAGATCTTATCGACGAACTCGAAGCCGCCCCCGGGCGGCAGGGGCTCCAGCTCCAGGAAGACGTGGCCGTACTGGCCCCGGCCGCCCGTCTGCTTCTTGTGCTTGCCCTCGGCCTGGACCTTGGAGCGGATGGTCTCCTGGTAGGGGACCTTGGGGGTCTTGAGCTCCATGGTCACCCCGAACTTCTCCTTCAGCCGGGAGACGACGACATCCAGCTGCATCTCGCCCAGGCCCCGGACCAAGGTCTCACCCGTAACCGGATCCCGCTCCACGGCCAGCGTGGGATCTTCCTCCACCAGACGGGCCAGCCCGGAGAAGATCTTGTCCTCATCGCCCCGCTCCCCGGCATGGGCGGCGAGGGAGAGCTTGGGCGCCGGGTACTGGACCGGCTGCAGCTGGACCACCGCGTTCGCAGCGCAAAGGGTGTCGCCCGTCTGGGTGTGCTGGAGCTTGGCCACCGCGCCGATGTCGCCGGGGCCCAGGCTCGAGACCGCCTGCTGCTCCTTGCCCCGCAGGACAAAGATTTGGCCGATCCGCTCATCCTTGCCCCGCACGCTGTTGTGCACGGTGGAGTCGGAGTTGATGGTGCCCCGGTAGACCCGGAAGAGGGTGAGCCGGCCCACGTAAGGGTCGGCCATGGTCTTGAAGACGTACGCGGCCAGGGGGCCGTCACCGGGCGCGACGGGTTCGCCGCCCTCTGCCACGGTGGGCTGGGGCTCAGCCTCCAAGGGCGACGGCAAGAGGGTCCCAATGGCCTGGAGAAGCTGGGCAAGGCCGATGCCCTTGGCGGCCGAGCCGCAGAGCACGGGGACCACCTCGCCGCTCTTCACCGCCCCCGCCAGGCCCTGGCGGAGCTCCTCGGCGCTGAGGGAGCCTTCCTCCAGGTACTTGGCCGTCAGATCGTCATCGGTGGCGGCCACTGCCTCCTCGAGGGCCTCCCGGGCCTCGGTGACCAGCGCCTCCACCTCCGCGGGCACGTCGGCTGCCGTGTCGGAGCCGTCCAGGTAGGCCTTGCCCTCGAGAATGTCGACCACGCCCCGGAAGCTTTCCGCCTGCCCGACCGGCACCTGGATGGGCGCGACCCGGTTCCCAAAACGAGCTCGGAGTTCGCTCAGGCACTTGCTGAAGTCGGCGTTCTCCCGGTCCATCTTGCTGACGAAGCAGATCCGGGGGAGCTTCCGCTCTTCCGCGTACTGCCAGACCTTCTCCGTGCCCACCTCAACGCCCGCGGCCGCCTCGACCAGGACCACCGCTCCCTCGACGACCCGCAGGGCGCTGAGCACGTCACCGACGAAGTCGAAGTACCCCGGGGTATCCAGGAGGTTGATCTTGTACGACTCCCACGGAACGGGCAGGACCGTGGCGTTCAAGCTTAGCCGCCGGCGCTGCTCCTCGGGATCGTAGTCGCTGACCGTGTTCCCCTCATCGACCGATCCCTGCCGCTTGATCACACCCGCCTTGAAGAGGAGCGCCTCCGCCAGAGTGGTCTTCCCCGCCCCTTGGTGGGAGATGAGTGCAACGTTCCGAATGCGCTCCGGTGTTCCTTGAGACAACGTCGGTTCCCCTCCTCCGAGCCACACAATGCCAGATCAGAATGCCAGCCTTCGGAATGCCAGCCCTCGCAAGGAAAAGTCGTGCGGTCGCCCACCCACGCTGTGTCGGCTGCTGGCTCTGTGGTCACGTTTCCTTCCTTCGTCTGGACGGGCGCCTTTCCTTCTGAACCGGGCCTCGCCCCACCCTTCTAACCTTCCCGGCCGAAATAGACCGCTTGCACCTTCTGCAGGTCGTCCCAGGCCAACCGCTTCTTGCCAGGGTCCCGCAGGAGCGCCGCCGGGTGGAAGGTGGCGATCACCCTCCGGCCCTCCCGCTCGTACCAGACGCCATGGCTCCGGGTGACGGAAAAGCGCGGGTCGATCAGCCGCCGGGCTGCGGTGGCGCCCAGGCAGAGGATGATCTCCGGCTGCACCAGTTCAATCTGCTGCTGCAGGTAGGGGAAGCAAGCGTCCTGCTCCGCGGGGGTGGGAACCCGGTTGCCCGGCGGCCGGCACTTGACCACGTTGGCGATGTAGACTTCCTCCCGGGCGATGCCGATGGCCGCCAGCATCTTATCCAGGAGCTGGCCGGCCCGGCCCACGAAGGGGCGGCCTTCCAAGTCTTCTTGGGCGCCGGGCCCCTCCCCCACCAGCATCAGCGTCGCGTCGGGGTTCCCCTCGCCGAAGACCACCTGGCGGGCCCCCTCCCGCAAGGGGCAGCGGCGGCACCCCACGGCCTCTTGGGCCAGCTGGGCTAAGGCCGTGGCCCGCTCAGCGGCAGACCGAGTGGCCGGCCGGGGGGCGGAGGGTGGGGCCTCGGTGGGCTGGTTGGCGCTGGCGGCGCCGCGTGATGGGGACCCGACGGGCTCCTCGGCGCCGAAGAGGTTGGTCTGCCCCCGGACCTGGAGCGAAGGTGGGAGGGGCTCGTCAGCGGCCACCTCGCCATCCAGCTCGACCGGGGCGCCAAAGAGGGAGAGTTGCCGCAAGTTGTGGGGCATGGCCTCGCCTCCTGGGCCTCCCCTCCCCGGACGGGCCGGTATCGGGGCTGGGAGGCCCTCACCGGGCCGTCAGCGGATGCGGAAACCGGGCGGCTCCCCGTGAGGAGGGCCGAAGGAGGCCTCGACCCGCTCCACGTGAGCCCAGGCGGGCCCTTCCCGCAACATGGCTAGAAAGGCCTGCAACGCCTCCGCCGGACCCTCGGCGGCCACCCGGACCGTCCCGTCCAAAGCATTGCGGACCCAGCCATCGAGCCCCAGCTGCTGGGCCCGACGGAGGGCAAAGTGGCGGAAACCAACACCCTGGACCCGGCCCCGAACGGTTGCCTCGAGCCGTTGACGGCCACCCGATGGGATCATTTCTCCACCCTGCTTTCGAGAACCTGGCGACTGAATCCTCTCCGTGCCCAGCGGCCCCTTCTGGCTGCCCTCTTCGCTGCCGGGCGGGTCGCCATGGCGGCCCGCGCCCCGGATGGCGAGCGCGTCAGCTTGGCGAGCCTCCCCGGAGGTGCCGGAGCCCGGTGAGCGCTGACCGAACGGCGAGACTCCACCCGGGCCGGGCGCCTGCCAGCACCTGGCCCAAAGCGTCCACCACCTGGTCAATCTCGTTCCGGCCGATGGTGAGGGGTGGTGCCAAGAGGAGCACCTGGGGCTGGACAGGGTGCGTGAGCATCCGGTGGCGCTGGAGGAGCTCCCCCGCCACCCAGGTGGCGAGGCCCCCGGGCCCGAAGGCCCCACGGCCGCCGAAGGGAAGACGGGTCGCCCAGCTCCGGACGTCTTCGAACTCCAGCCCCACAAGAAACCCTCGCCCCCGCACCGCCTTGACCACGGTGTGGTGTTCAGCCTGAAGGCTTTCCAGCCGGGCCAGCAGGTAGGCGCCCAGCTCCGCCGCCCGGGCGGGCAAGCCCTCGTCCAGGAGGCTCTCCAAGGTAGCCAACCCGGCCGCCGCGGCCCTGGTACCCACCTCGGGCAGGAGGGTCTCGATCCAGCGTCCCTCCCGGCGAGCGGTGGCTTGCCGCCAGAGGGCCTCGGTGGTGAGCACGGCCCCCAGAGGTTCCACACCGCCGCCCAGGCTGGGGCCCAGGCAGAGGATGTCCGGTTCGATCCCCTCGGCCTGGCAGGCAAAGAGGGTGCCGGTCCGGCCCAGGCCTGTCCGACGCTCATCCACGATGAACAGCGTTCCGCGTTCGCGGCAGAGGGTCCTGGCCCGCTGGAGGTACCCGGGAGGCGGGAGCAGCACCCCGGCCTCGACCTGGATGGGTTCGACGACGAAGGCGGCCACCTCCCGGCCCGCCAAGGCCTCCTCCAGAGCGGCCAGATCCCCGTAGGGTACCGCCGCCAGCCCGGTCCCCGGCGGGGCGGAGGTTGCGGTGGCGGCGGTCTCAGCCACGGGGGCCGCGGCCGTGGGAGTCTCCGCCGGTGGTGGCTCGGCGGCCCACGAGTCCAGGGAGAGGTCTGACGAGGCGCCCTCGCAGACGAGAATCCGGGGCCGGCCTGTCGCCCGCCGGGCCAGACCCACGGCCGCCCTTATCGCCTCCCGCCCACTGGCCGTCAGGAGGGGGCGGGCCAGCGCCTCCGGCGCGAGGGCGGCGAGGTTCTGCATGAGGGCGGACATCACCGGATCCAGGCCCACCTGGAGCAGGTTGGGCCGCTCGGCCACGAGCCGGACGGCTTCCAGGACCGGGGCCGGGTTGTGGCCCAGGCTGAGGGTGCCCCCCTGGCCGGCGAAGTCGAGGTAGACCTGACCCTGGTCGTCCCAGAGGCGGCAGCCCTCGGCCCGGATGAAGAGCCGGTCCCTGCCCGGCGGGGTGCTCCGGAGGCGGCCCTTGGGGGAGTCACGATCGAGGGCTCGGGCCTCCTCCCGGCCCATGGCCAGCGCGCGGGCAAGGGTGATCCGCTCCATGGCTCCGCCCCCTTTGGGTGGAAAAGGGCTTTCGGAGCCGTCCTTTCGACACCTCCATTCCCGCTCCTGCGAACTGGCGGTTGACGGGTGCTCTCTTGAGTGGTAAAGTGGGGAGGCGACGGGCTGTAGCGCAGCTTGGTTAGCGCGCCACACTGGGGGTGTGGAGGTCGCCGGTTCAAATCCGGCCAGCCCGACCACGGGAGGCCTGCTTCAGCAGGCCTCCCTTCTTTCTATTTCGCTCGATCTCGACCAAAGACCGAGACGGCCCGAGGCAGGCCCGGGCGCCCGAAGGGGTGGCATCCCAGAGGCGTGGGCCGCGCCACGGGGCTTGAGCCTTGGAACGACAACGGAGAGGCGCTCCGCCTCCCCGTCGTGGGCCCCTGGGCTCTGGGTCCCTCGGGTCCGTCTCGCTTACCCTCGTGCACCCTGGCGGGGCCCCCCGCCGCCTGCCGCCCGGGGGTGAAGGCCCAGGGCTTCGGCCCGGGCTTTCTGGACCCGCTGCCAGTCGGCCTCGCTCAAGGGCCGGTCGAAGCTCCGGAGCCAGGCCAGGCGGAAGCCGTGCTTCGCGGCCAGGTTCCGCATCATCTCCAGGGTGGCCAGGGGCAACTCGCTGCCCAGGCTGGTGTGCTCGTAATGCTGCTCCAGGGCGAGCATCATGGTCTCTGACATGCACGCATAGGCGAGTCCCCGCTCGAAGCCGAAGTTGAAGCCCATGTAGGGCCGGCCCGGAACTTCCACCACCCCGCCGTCGATAACGAGCACATCAGGCCGCTCGGCCTGCATCCGGGCGGCCACGTTAGGCGGCCGGGACATGTCGCAGACGATGGCCCCTGCCTTGACGTTCTCGGGCCGGACCAGCTCCAGAGTGCTGGAGGTGGCCGTTACCACCACGTCGGCGGCGGCGAGGGCCGCGTCCACATCGACGGTCAGCTCGAACTCGGGCTGGTGGCCGGCTTCGACCGCCGCCTCCGCCACCCGCTTCAGGCGCCGGAGGCTCGCCTGGGGGTGGGCCTGGTTGCCCACGAGAATCAGCTGCTTCGCCTCCGCGGCCAGAAGAAGGGCCAGGGCCCGCCCGATGGAGCCCGTCGCCCCCACCACCGCCACCGCGGCCTGGTTCAGGGGCACCCCCAGTCGTTCGGCCGCCAGCCCGATGGCCTCCTGGGCGGAGATGACGGTGTAGCTGTTGCCGGTGGTGATGGCCACGCCCAGGTCGGTCAACCCCAGCCCGCCCATGGTGACCACCGCGGTGTAGGCGCCCAGGCCCACGATCCGGGCCCCCCGGTCCCGGGCCAGCTCCACCGCCCGGCGGACCTCCGCCTGGGCCTGCTCCCGGGGCATGGTCAAGAGCTCCTCGGTCGTCCGGGGAACGGCGACGAACTCCCCATAGGCGACCGCCCCTGTGGCCGACTCGATCCGGGTCTCCCCTACTACCATGGGCTCCATGATGTCGCTCCAGCGGCGGGCCAAGCGGCCCAGGGCCTCCTCGTCGAAGACGGCGAAGCTGGGATCGTAATCCCGGTAGTTGATCAGGGTGAGCGGGTGGACCAGGAAGGCGAAGCGGCCTTCCTCGGGCGAGCCGCTGGGCTGGACCCGGGGCGCGGCCGGCACCGCCTGGACCACCGGCCGGGGCCCCTCAGGCAGCTCGACCCCCGCCAGGTGGGCGACCAGGCCCGCCGTATCGCCCCGGTCCACCAGGCTGAGGACCCGATCCAAGGCGGCCACCAGCTGATCGCTGAGCTCCTCCGAGAGGGTCAGGGGCGGCTCGACCCGGAGGACGTTGGCCCGATTGAGGGTGGTGGCCACCCGGATCCCTTCCACATTCAACAGGTAGCTGGCCACCAGGGAGGCGAGAAGCCCCTGCTCGCCCAGGATGCCCACCAGGCTCTGGGGATGGCTGGCCCGGGTGGGGGTCAGCTCCAGGCCCAGCATGAAGCCCCGGCCCCGGACGGCTGCCAGCGCCCGGGGGTAGCGCTCCCGGAGCGCCTCCAGCTGCGCCTTCAGGCGGGCCCCTTTCCGGGCCACCTCCCGGACCAGCTCCTGATCGTTCCGGGTGAGGAGGTCCAGGGTGGCCAGGCCGGCCCGGCAGGCCAAGGTGCCCCCGGCGAAGGTGGACGCTTGGGTGGCGAAGTAGGCGGGGCAGGCGGCCGCCTCTGTCAGCAAGACGGCCCCGATGGGCATGAGACCCCCACCCAGGGCCTTGGCCAGGGTGAGGACATCGGGCGTGATGCCCGCCTCCTCACAGGCGAACAGGCGACCCGTCCGGCCCAGACCCGTCTGGATCTCATCCACCACCATGAGGACCCCATGTTCCCGGCAGAGGCGCTGGGCCTCGGCCAGGTAGCCCGCCGGCGGCTCGACGATGCCTCCCTCTCCCTGGATGGGCTCCACCACAAAGCAGGCGTAGGCCTCGGGGTTGGCCCGGAGCGCCGCCTCCAGCGCCTCCAGATCCCCATAGGGCACCTGATTGGTCTCCTGGGCCGACCCGGCCGGGCTCCAGCCAGGGGGTGCCCCCAGGGGGGCCCGGCCGTGGTAGCCGCCCTGGCAGGTGAGCACCCGGGCACGGCCCGTCGCCAGCCGGCACGCCCGAATGGCCGCCTGGATGGCCTCGGTGCCGCTGTTGGTGAAGGTCACGGTCCGGAAGCCGGGCGGGGCCAGCTCGATCAACCGCTGGGCCAGCTCGCCCGCCGCGTCCAGGGAGGAGGGCTGGGCAAAGCTGGGCGCCTGGGCCCGCTCCACCGAGCGGATCGCCTCCCAGACTTCGGGCGGGTTGAAGCCGAAGGGCAGGGCGCCGTAAGCGGCCAGGAAGTCCACGTAGCGCCGGCCCTCTTCGTCCCAGAGGAAGCACCCTTCACCCCGGACGAAGCGCTTGTCCATCTCCAGGCGCTGGAGGAGCTGGCCAATGACAGGGTTGACGTACGTGCCAAAGCGATCCATGCAGGTCCTCCTTCTCGTTGACCGAGGCGACTAGTTGACCGAGGCGATGGGCTGCCCGCTCTCCGACTCGGGGGTGCCGTTCAGGTACTCCACCCGGGGGGTGAAGCCCAGGCGGTCCAACCAGTGATGGTAGTCTTCGGGGGTCATCTCCTCCCAACGCTTCCCCGCCAGGGCGACGATCAGGGCCTCCATCACGTTGGTTCCGAAGGAGCGGCCCTGGATGTTGGGCGTGGTGGTCACCAGCAGCCGCACGCCCCGGGCCCGGAGCTCCTCCACGTTCTGGGGGGTGACGGTGTTGGTCAGGATCACCTTGCCTGACAGGTCATCGGGCATGGACCGGCGGATAAAGTGGAAGTCGCCGGCGATGACGTCGGCCCACTGGAAGAACCGGACGTGGCGGGGACGGGCCTCATCCTGCTGCTCCCCGGTGGGATAGAGCATCTTGAAGGGAAGCTGGGTCATGATGGGCAGCAAGGTGTAGGCCAGCACCCGAAGGGCCTGCAGGCGACGGATGGGCACGGGCAGGCCCAGGGCGAAGATGACATCGCCATAGATGGTCTCGCTGCCCACTTGGTGCAGGGCCTCGGCCATACCGAAGCGGTCCACCCCCGAGACCAAGAGCACTCGCCTCTTGCGGAGCGGCACAATCCCGCGCCGGTCCAGCTCTTCCACCACCCGCCGCTCGAGGGTGTTCTTCAGCCCTGAACCGTCCACGATGGGCGAGCGCTTGGCCGCCCGCAGGAGGGGTTTGGCTTCCCGGATGGCGTAGCGGCGGTTGCCGGCCACCAGGTAGAGGTCAATGCCGCCCATGCCAAAGGCGTCCACCTTCCCGTCCAGCTCTTGGATGAGCTCGATGGCCTTGCGGCGGTCACCGTCGGTGCCGATCCGCTCGATGGTCACCGGCTCGCCCTCGATGTGGACGGTGGCCGAGGTGTTCCGGGCCGAGGAGCCCAGGCTGACGCTTACGATCCGCTTCATCGTCACTCCCCCCTCGCCGGCCCTGGCCCGTTCTCCGAGGCCTTGAGGGCCCGGATCAGCTCCCGCAGCCGATCGGTGTCCACCGGGCGGTCGCCCTGGATGGGCGAGGCACCGATCACCATACCCACCGCCTTCCGCCCCAGCACGGCCTCCAAGAGCTGAACCCGCATGTCGGAGCCGAGCACGATCACCGCGTCCAGCTCCTGCGCTTGGGAGATGAGGGCCATGATGTCGTTGACCAGGTCGATCCCGGAGCGGTTCCGGACGTAGGCCCAGCGTTCCGCATCGGTCATGAGCAGGACCCAGTCGAGCCCCTCCGCGGCGGCCAGGGCCTCCAGCTCCCCTTTGTTGGCCACGGGGAAGCCCACCAGCCCGATCCGCCGGCCCCGGCGGAGCTCGCCCAGGGTCTCCAGGCGGGAGACAAAGGTCCGGTCGGTGCCCAGGCGGTCGGCCACCTCCTGCTGGGAGGCCCCGCCGGCACGAAGGTCGAGGGCCTGGTCGATCAGCCGGTGGAGGCGGGCCCGGTCGATTACCTTGTCGCCGATGCGGACCAGGTCGGTCACGGGATGCACCTCCGGGTTGTGCACAAAAGTGTGCTCCTTGCCCCCCATTCTACTCCGGGCGTCCGGTCCCAGGCAAGCGGTCTGGCAAGAAAAAAGGCCCGGCGGCCGAAGAACCGCCGGGCCCGGAAGTATGAGGCGGGCGGCTTAGGAGGTGGCCTCCTGCGGCGCCGGAGCCTCTTCGCTGTCCAGCTGGTCCAGGCGGAAGGCCTGGTGGACCCGCCGGACCGCCTCCTCCACCCGCTCCTCGTCGATGAGGCAGCTGATCTTGATCTCCGAGGTGCTGATCACGTGGATGTTGATGCCGCCCTCGGCCAGGGCCCCGAACATGCGGGCGGCCACGCCCGGATGGCTCATCATCCCCGCCCCAACGATGGAGACCTTGGCCACCGACGGGTCCTCCTGGACCGCGGTCGCCCCCAGGTCCCGGGCCACCGCCTCGACGATCTGCTTGGCCCGGGGCAAGTCGTCCCGGGTGACGGTGAAGAGCAGGTCGGTGGCCTGCTGGGCCTTGGTGGTCTGGACGATCATGTCCACGTTGATCTCTTCCTGGGCCAAGGCGTTGAAGAGCTGGTGGGCCACCCCCGGCCGGTCGGGCACGTCGACCACCACCACCTTGGCCACGTTTCGGTCATGGGTCACCCCCACCACCACGCGCGCATGCTCCATCGGGGATACCTCCCTCACCACTGTCCCTGGACCCTCGACGAAGCTGGAGCGGACCCAGAGCACCACCCCGTGCTGGGCGGCGTACTCCACGGCCCTGGGTTGGAGGACCACCGCGCCCAGGCTGGCCAGCTCCAGCATCTCCCCGTACGCCACCCACTCCAGCCGCCGGGCCTCCGGCACCACCCGGGGATCGGCGGTGTACACACCGTCCACGTCGGTGTAGATCTCACAGCGCTCCGCCTTCAGCGCGGCCGCCAAGGCGACGGCGGTGGTGTCCGAGCCGCCCCGGCCCAAGGTGGTGATGTCGTTCAGGTCGTCAATTCCTTGGAAACCGGCGACGATCACAATCCGGCCCTGGCTCAGCTCATGGAGGATCCGCTCGGTGCGCACCTCTTGGATCCGGGCCCGCATATGCTGGCTGTCGGTCCGGATCCCCACCTGGGCGCCCGTCAGGCTGATGGCCTCCGCTCCCTCTTCCTGGATGGCCATGGCCAGCAGGGCGATGGAGACCTGCTCGCCGGTGCTGAGCAGCATGTCCATCTCCCGCTTGGGCGGGCTGGGGCTGATCTGGTGGGCCAGCTCAATCAAGTGATCGGTGGTATCGCCCATGGCCGAGACGACCACCACCACCGGCCGCCCGGTCTGGTGGGTGGCCACCACCCGCCGGGCCACCCGGCGGATCCGCTCAGCGTCGGCCACGGAGCTGCCGCCGTACTTTTGCACCACAATCCCTTCCAACCCTGCGTCACCCCTCTCTCCCCAGGGCTCCCTGAGCCGCCGGCCGGCAGGCCAAGGCTTGGGCCGGTTGCCCCGCGGCGGCAAAGGCCTGGGCCATGGCCTGGGCCACCGCCTCCCCCGCGCCGGGCGGGGTCAAGGCGACGACCGCCGGGCCGGCCCCGGCCAGGGCGGTCCCCCATGCCCCCGCCTCCAGCCCGGCGGCCATCGCCTCCTGGGCTCCGGGGATCCGGGGCAGCCGGTAGGGCTGGTGCAGCCGGTCGGCCATGGCGGCCCGGAGGTGGGCCCACTGCCCGGAGGCCAGGCAGGCGACCAGCCCGGCGAGACTGGCCAGGTTGAAGACCGCATCGGCCCGGGAGACCTCCTGGGGCAGCACCCCCCGGGAGGCCTGGGTGCTCCACCGCTGGTGGGGCAAGGCGACGGCTACATCCAGGTCCGGCGGGTCGAGACGGACCATCTGCCGTTGGGGCAGGACCACCGTCAGGCCCCCCGCCAGCGCGGGCGCTGCGTTGTCGCCGTGGCCTTCCAACTCCCAGGCCAGGTAGAGGAGCTCCTCGGGGTTCAGGGGTTCGCCCAAGAGCCGGTGGGCCCCCACCAGGCCGGCCACCGCCGCGGCGGCACTGCTCCCCAAGCCGCTTTGGAGCGGGATCCGGTTGGTGCAGCGGACCTGCAAGCGGGGCGAGCGTCCCCGAACCCGCTGCCAGAGCCGGTTGGCCGCCTGGACCACCCGGTTCGTCCCGTCCCGGGGAAGCTCCTCCTCCCCCTCGCCCGTCAGGATGACGTGCGCCGGCGGAACCTCCATGGCCGGCCCCTCCTCCAAGAGGACCAGCTCCACCTCGTTGGCCAGGTCCAGGGCCAGGCCGAGGGTGTCGAAGCCGGGCCCCAGGTTGGCCACCGTCGCCGGTGCCTGGACCAGAACCCTCCGGCCGGAGGTCATGCCAGCATCCCCTCCAGGGCTTCCATCACCGCCGACAGCTCATCGGGCACCACCTGGGGCTCGGGCACCCCAGCCACCGCCTGGTCGGGGTCTTTCAGGCCGTGGCCCGTGAGCACACAGACCACCGTCTCGCCCCCCCGGAAGTACCCCTGGCGGGCGAGCTTGGCCACACCGGCCACGGAGATGGCGGAAGCTGGCTCGCAGAAAACTCCCTCCTGGGCGGCGATGGCCCGGTAGGCCTGGAGGATCTCCCCGTCGCTCACCGCCTCGATCACCCCGCCCGATTGGTCCCGGGCCTTGATGGCGCCCTCCCACGAGGCCGGGTGGCCGATGCGGATGGCAGTGGCCACCGTCTCAGGGGCGGCGACGGGCACCCCCCGCACCAGCGGCGCGGCCCCTTCCGCCTGAAAGCCCAAGAGCTTGGGCAGCCGCTCGATGAGGCCGTGGCTTGCATACTCTTGGAAGCCCATCCAGTAGGCGGTGATGTTCCCCGCGTTGCCCACGGGCAGGGCCAGCATGTCGGGGGGGCCGCCCAGCTGGTCGCACACCTCGAAGGCGGCCGTCTTCTGGCCCTGGAGCCGGTGGGGGTTGACCGAGTTGACCAGCCGGATGGGCAGCCGCTCACTTTCAGCCAGGGCCCGGACCAGCCGGAGGGCTGCATCGAAGTTCCCCTCCACCTCCAGCACCCGGGCCCCCAGGTGGACGGCCTGGGCCAGCTTCCCCCGGGCCACCGCGCCCCGGGGGATGAGGACGACGGCCTGGAGCCCCGCCCGGGCCGCGTACGCCGCTGCGGAGGCGGAGGTGTTCCCGGTGGAGGCGCAGACCACCGCCCGCGCCCCCGCCTCCAACGCCAGGCTGACCGCGACGGTCATCCCCCGGTCTTTGAAGGAGCCCGTGGGGTTGGCCCCCTCCACCTTCAGGTAGAGCTCCACGGGCAGCTCCAAGGCCCGGGCCAGACGGGGCGCCGGCAGAAGGGGCGTCCACCCCTCGGCCAGGGTGACTACCGGTGTGGAGGGGGTGACGGGGAGGTAAGGACGGTACCGCTCGATGAGACCCGGGGACCGCTCAGGCATGCCCCCACCCCCGTTCGACCCGGAGGCAGGCGGCCACCTGGTGGACCACCGGCAGGGCCCGGATCGCCTCCAGGGCTTGGGAGAGGCTGGCGACCCGGGCCGGGTGGGTGATGAAGACCAAGTCGACGGGCTCGTGGCCCCTGCCCCGCTGGATGACCGATTCGATGCTCACTTGGTGCCGGCCGAAGGCGCTGGCGATCTGGGCCAACACCCCGGGCCGGTCCACCACCCGGAAGCGGAGGTAGAAGGGGCTGACCATCTCTTCCGGCGGCCGGACCCGGGGCCGCCCCTGGCGGAAGAGGGGCCCGTTGGGCTCCTGCCCTTGGGATCGCAGGCGCCGGGCGGCCTCCACCAGATCGGCCACCACCGAGGAGGCGGTGGGCAGGCTCCCCGCCCCGGCGCCGGTGAACATGAGCGGTCCCGTGGCATCCCCCTCGACGAAGACCGCGTTGGTCACCCCATCCACCTTGGCCAGGGGGTGCTCCCGGGGCAGGAGGGCCGGGTGGACCCGGAGTTCCACCGCCTCCTCCCGCCGGGCCACCGCCAGGAGCTTGACGGTGTAGCCAAACTCCCGGGCGTAGGCCAGATCAGTGGTCTCCAGCTGCCCGATCCCCTCCACGTGGACGTCCGCCAGGCTGAAGGGGGCCTCGAAGGCGAGCATGGCCAGGATGACCAGCTTGTGGGCCGCATCCAGACCGCTGATGTCATAGGTGGGATCGGCTTCCGCGTAGCCGGCGGCCTGGGCTTCGGCCAGGGCCTCCCCGAAGGAGATCCCCGCCTGGTCCATCCGGGAGAGGATGTAGTTGGTGGTGCCGTTGACGATCCCCAGCACCTGGTCCAGCCGGTTGGCGATGAGGCACTCCTGCAGGGGTTTGATGATGGGGATGCCGCCCGCGACGCTTGCCTCATAGTGGAGGCGGTCCGGGTACGCCTCGAGGAGCCGCTGCCCCGACCGGGCGATGACCACCTTGTTGGCCGTCACCACGTGCTTCCCCTGCGCCAAGGCCGTCTCGATGAGGTGGGTCGCCGGCTCCTCGCCGCCCATCACCTCGATCACCACGTGGACGCCAGGGTCGTGGACGGCTTCCAGAGGATCATCGGTCAGGCGGGCGTTGGTCGGCAGGTCCCGGGGCTTGGTGAGGGAACGGACGGCGATCCAGCGCACGTCCAGCGGGCCGCCGGCGCGGGCCTCAATCCGCTCGCGGTGGCGCTCCAGGATGCGGAGCACCCCGCTCCCCACGGTGCCGGCGCCCAGCAGCGCGACGCCTAGGGCTTGGCTCATGCTTGGGGCTCCCTTCTGCCACTCGATGGGGACAGTATAACAGAGCGGCGGGAACCCCGGAAGAGGTTGGAAAGGCGGCCAGGGCCCTTACGGCGCCTGGATGGCGTCCTTCAGCGCCCGGCCCGGGCGGAAGACGGGCAGGTTCGAAGCCTGGATGGTGATGGGCTCGCCCGTTCGGGGGTTCCGCCCCGTCCGGGCCGCCCGGCTCCGGACCTCGAAGCTTCCGAAGCCGATGAGCTGCACCCGCTCCCCCTGGGCCAGGGCTTCCTGGATCGCTTCCAGCATGGCGTCCACCGCCGCGTGGGCCTCGGCTTTGGTGATCCGGGTCAGCTGGGCCACCCGGTCCGCCAGATCCGACTTGGTCATAGCCACTCCTCCTCAGGGCCCGAGAACGGCCTCGGGGCGGAGCTTAAGGTCTCCCCCGGCCTGCGGGTCTATGCATCAACACCTCACAGGATGATGCAAATCAAGCCTCCGGAGCCCTCGTTGACGATGCGGGTCAAGGTCTCCTGCAGCTTGTGCTGGGCGTGTTCGGGGATGCGGTGGAGCTTGCTTTCGATGCCGTCCCGGATCAGATCCTGCAGGGAGCGACCCAGGAACTCGGAGTTCCAAAGCCTCGCCGGCTCCTTCTCGAACTCCTCGGTGAAGTAGCGGGCCAGCTCCTCCCCCTGCTGCTCGGTGCCGACGAAGGGGGTCACTTCCGTGAGGATGTTGGCCTGGACCATGTGGATGGACGGCGCGGAGGCGGTCAACTTGACGCCGAAGCGGCCACCCTGGCGGATGATCTCGGGCTCCTCGAAGGTGATCTCCTCCAAGAGCGGCGCCACCACCCCGTACCCCGTCCGGCGGACCTGCTCCAGGGCCTCGGCCACCTTGTCGTAGACCCGCTTGGCCTGGGCCAGTTCCCGCAGGTTCCGAACCAGGGCTCGGTCGTCGGCGATCTCCAGGCCCGTGATCTCCTGCATTACCTGGTAGAAGAGGGACTCATCGGCCGTCAGCCGGATGAGCGCCCGCCCCTCGCCTAGATCCACCGAGCGGACCCGGGCATCGGCGACGGGCTCGGCTGCGGCCAGGGTCCGGGCGGCCCGGTCCACGTCCCGGACCTTCTCCACCGGCTCCACCGCGGCCCAGACGGCCTCCCGGAACTGCTGGGCCAGCCAGTGGGTGCTCTCCAGCTCCTCCACCCAGCCCGGGAGCTGGACGGCCACCTCCCGCACGGGGAACTCGTAGAGGACGGCCCGCATCAGGTCCAGGATCTCGGCCTCGGTCAGGTGGAGGCAGTCGGTGGGCACCACCGGCACCCCGTACCGTTCGGTCAGCTGCTGGGCCAGCTGCCGGCAGGTCGCCGACTCGGGCCGGACCGAGTTGAGGAGCACCACAAAGGGCTTGCCCAGCTCCTGCAGCTCCCGGATCACCCGCTCCTCCGCGGGTTCGTAGGCCTCCCGGGGCAGGTCGGTCACCGAGCCATCGGTGGTCACCACCAGGCCGATGGTCGAGTGGTCCTGGATCACCTTCCGGGTCCCGATTTCCGCCGCCTCTTCGAAGGTGATCTCCCGCTCGAACCAGGGGGTACGGACCATCCGGGGGCCGTGCTCCGTGAGGTACCCCTGGGCCCCTTCCACCGCGTACCCCACGCAGTCGACCAGGCGGATGCGGAAGCGGAGGCCGTCCTCCAGCTCCACCTCCACGGGCCGCTCGGGGACGAACTGGGGCTGGGTGGTCATGATCGCCCGGCCCGAGCCGCTCTGAGGGAGGGCGTCCAGGGTGCGGTTCCGGTCGTGGGGATCGGTGATCCCCGGCATGACCATCAGGTCCATAAACCGCTTGATGAACGTGGACTTGCCCGTCCGCACGGGGCCCACCACGCCCAGGTAGACGCTCCCGTGGGTCCGTCGGGAGATATCCTGAAAGATGTCGAAGCGATCCATCCGTCGCCCTCCTTCGCGTCCCAAGGCGCCACACCCGGCGCCCCTGCCGCCGCACCGGGCACACCGGTACAAGTTTATGGGTGAAGGGGTCTCTCCTAGACCGGGCGGGTGGGAATTCCCGTTGGATCTTTTGAGAAAGACGGGTGAAGGGCGACGGCTTCCCGGGCCCGTCAGGCCGGGCCGGGGGCGGGCAGGCCCAGGATCTCCCGCTCCTCCCGGGGGTCGCGGCCCATGAGCTGGGCCACCGCCTCCCGGGGGGTGATCCGCCCCGCCAGGACCTGGTGGACGGCGGTGGCGATGGGGAGTTCCACCCCCAGGGCTTCCCCCAACTCGACGGCCGCGTGGGCGGTGGGGGCCCCTTCGATCACCATGGGGCTCGTCCTGAGGACTTCCGCCGGGGACCGGCCGGCGCCGATGGCTCGGCCCGCCCGCAGGTTCCGGGAGTGGAGGCTGGTGGCGGTGGCCACCAAATCGCCCAGGCCTGAGAGGCCGCTGAAGGTCAAAGGGTGGGCGCCGAGGCGCAAGCCCAGCCGGGTCATCTCGGCAAGCCCCCGGGTGATGAGCGCGGCCCGGGTGTTCTCACCGAAACCCAGACCATCGCTGATGCCGCACCCCAACGCGATGACGTTTTTGAGGGCGCCGCCCAGCTCCACCCCCACCAGGTCGTCGCTGGTGTAGACCCGGAGGCGCTGGTCGGTGAGGAGCTCCTGCACCTGCCGCCGGAGGCCAGGGTCGCCCCCGGCCAGGACGGTGGCCGACGGGATCCCCCGGGCCACCTCCTCCGCGTGGTTGGGTCCCGAGAGGGCGAGGAGGCGCTCAGGCTCCAAGGGCAAGACCTCCAGCAGCACCTGGCTCACCCGGAGGCGGCTTCCCACCTCCAGGCCCTTGCTGCCGTGGACCAGGACGTGCTCCGGCCGGAGGAGCCCCCTCACCCCCTGGCCCCAGGCCCGGATGGTCTGGGTGGGGATGGCCAGGAAGAGGAGGGAGGCCTGGAAGGCTTCCTCCAGATCGGCGGTGATGCGGATCTGGGGCGCCAGGGCCACGCCCGGAAGGTAGCGGCTGTTCTGCCGGGCCCGACGGATGTCGGCCGCCCGCTCAGGCTGCCGCACCCACAGAAGGGGTTCCAACCCCCGGCCGGCCAGGTGCTGGGCCAGCGCGGTCCCCCAGCTGCCCCCGCCGAGGACGGCGACGGTGGTGGTCTGCCACACCATGACGGGACGCCTCCAGGATTACGGTGCCGCCTGGGACCGGCCCGAGCCGGCACCCAAGCTGCCCTCGCCCCGCCGGGCCCGGAGGATGAGGCGCAGAGGCGTGCCGGCAAAGCCGAACCGCATGCGGATCTGGTTTTCGAGGAAGCGCTGGTAGGAGACGTGGAGCAGCGCGGGGTCGTTGACAAAGAGCACGATCTGGGGCGGTCGGGTCCCCACCTGGGTCCCATAGAAGATCTTGAGGCGGCGGCCCTTGCGGGCCGGGGGCTGGCGGGTGGCGATGGCCGCCCGGAGGGTCTCGTTCAGCACCGCGGTGGGCACCCGGGCCCCCGCCTGATCGTAGACGTACGCCGCCGCGGTGAGCACCTGCCGCACCCGCTGGCCCGTCACCGCGGAGACGAAGAGCATGGGCACCCACTCGAGCAAGGGGTACTGGCCCCGGAGGTGCTTCTCGTACCGTTCCAGGGTACCGGTCTCCTTCTGGACCAGGTCCCACTTGTTCACCACCAGGACCAGGCCGCAGCCTGCCTGCTCCACCTGGCGGACCAAGCGGCGGTCCTGGTCGGTAAAGCCCTCCACCCCGTCGATGAGGAGCAAGGCGACGTGGGCCCGCCGGAGCGCCCCGAGGGCTTTGGAGACGCTGATCCGTTCCAACGTCCCATCGGGGCTGGCCAGGATCCGGCTGCGGCGGCGGATGCCCGCGGTATCCAGCAGGACGAACTCCCGGCCCTCCTGGACCAGATGGCTGTCGATCACGTCCCGGGTGGTGCCTGCCTGGGGGCTGGTGATGAGCCGCTCGTAGCCCAGGAGCCGGTTGATGAGCGAAGACTTGCCCACGTTGGGCCGGCCGATGATGGCCACCCGGATGGGATCGCTCTCGTCCGAGGAGGCCGGCTGTTGGGGGAGGGCCTCCACGATCAGGTCCATCAGCCGGGAGACCCCCGTCCCGTGCTCCGCCGAGAGGGCGATGGGCTCGCCCAGGCCCAGGGCGTAGAACTCGGCGACGAGCGCCCTGTGGGAGGCGTCGTCCACCTTGTTGACGCCCAGAAGGATGGGCTTCCCCAGCCGGCGGACCTGGTCGGCCGCTTCCTCATCGAGGGCCGTCAGGCCTTGCCTCCCGTCAACCAGTAGGACCAGGAGATCGGCCTGGTCCATCATCTCCTGCACCTTGGCCACCACCTGGGGGCCGACGGGCTCAGGGCTGCGGGGGTCGTACCCGCCCGTGTCCACCAGGAGGAACCGCCGCCCCGCCCACTCCACCACCGCCTCCAGCGGATCTCGGGTCACCCCGGGCTCGTCGTGGACCAGGGCCACCCGGCGGCGGACCATCCGGTTGAACAGGGTGGACTTACCCACGTTGGGCCGTCCCACGATGACCACCCGCGGCAGGCCTGACACCGTACTCCCTCCTCCTACCCCTCATCCGGCTGAGGACGAGTATACCATACCTGGCCGGCCGAACCATCTGGGCTTAGGACCCGGGCGAATCCCGCCTGGCGGGCCAGCTCCGCCAGCACCCCGGCCACCCGCCGCTCCAGCCTCGGCCGGATCCCTTCCAAGGCCCGGACGATCAAGGCCTGGCCCGGGCCGACCCAGCCCAGCCGGCGGGAGAGCAGCCCGCCCACCCGCAAGAGGGGTGTGAGGAGGTCGTAGAGGTCCACCCAGAGGACGGGTCCCGGAGGCGCGGGCATCCCTGCCCCCAGGGCCGAGAGGATGGCGGTGCGGACCAGGGCGGGCTGGCCCCCATGGCCCACCGTGGCCACCTGGTGGCCGAAAGGGCCCGGACCCCACGGCACCAGGCGACCCAGGTCCCGGTTGGTCTGCCGGTCAAAGGGGGGCAGCCGCCGGAGCGCGGCCAGGGTGAGGGGGCGGCCCCGGGGGATGAGGCCCAGGTGGAGGCCGGCGGCCAGGGGTGAGGTATGGTTCCCCCCGTAGCAGCTGTAGATCACCCACCCGCTAGTGGACGGCAACGATCCAGAGATCCTCCGCCAGCTCGTGGACCATCCCCTTCACCAGCTTGGCGGTGCGGAAGGCGATCTGCTCCATATCCGCCCGGTCCCGGGCGATGAGGACCGTCGCCCCGCCCCCCTGGGCCCGGTCGGGGTTGGTGGTGATGACGGCTACGATGTCCACGCCGTTCTGGGAGCGGTTCATTCAGGCCGCTCCCCTTTCAGGTACCGGCCCACCGGGGATTGGAGGGGCTTCCGGACCGAGCCCTCCAGCACGGGCACTTGGCGGATGGCGGCCAGGAAGGCGTCCACATCCCGCTCCGCGGGCAGGATGGCCAGAACGAGGGTTCCGTCGGCCCGCCGCCGGATAAGGGGGGTAAACTCGGGCTCGTCCACATCGTGCTGGGAGCCGATCAGGGCCATGACGTCGTGGGCGATGGCCTGCCGCTGCCCCAGGTTGGCCAGGGTCGCTTTGGCAGCGGCGCTGCGAGGGCGGATCTCCGCCGCCAGGCCCTCCTTCAGGTACCGTTCCCGGGCCGGCCCCCAGCCCACGTTCATCACCGCCACTCCGGCCACGGTCAGCATGGGGCCGTCGAATTCGATGGGAGCCGGGACCACATCGGCCAGGTCGGCCACCCGGGGGCCCCGGGTGTACCGCTCCAGCCGCACCCAGGCGACGAGGGAGAGGGGGATGCCCACCAGAAGCCCGCTCCACCGCTCACCGAGGGCGGCCAGGGGGCCGGCGGCTAGGGCTTCGCCGGCCAGGTAGCCCAGGCTGAAGAGGAGCCCCGCCGCCATGGCCAGGTAGTTCCGGGCCTCAAAGACCCGGGCGATCCCCTCGATGTACCCTGTTCCCCGGGGGACCAACTCGGTCTGTTCCAGGGCCTGGAGGGTTTGGCGCTCCACATCCCGGATCTCCCGAAACTGGGAGGCGGCCACCGCGAGGAAGGAGGCCGCGGTGAAGTCTCCCAGGGCCAGGGCCAGAGGGCCGGCGGTGCCCAGAAAGGCCCCGAGGATCCCCAGGGCCGTGTGGATGACGTAGCCTTGGGGGTAGCTTGGGTACTGGCGGTAATCGACCCGGAGGGCGGAGAAGCGTGCCAGGGACCCCAGGAGGGTGCCGATGAGCAGGGGCAGGCCCACGCCTCACCGCCTCCCGTCCTCGTCATCGGCCGGGTGGGGGGCCAGCTCCTCGGCAACCTCCATACCGGCTCCGGCTCGGCTGAACGCCTTGCCCATCCGCCCCCCCTTGTTCAGCAGGACGAAAGCGATGAGCCCACCGGCGACGGCCAGCACCAGCCAGAGCACCCACCGCCAGCCCGCCGATCCCTGGTCGGTCTGGGCCGAACCGCCCGTGCCCGGAGCCAGCCCCGCGGCGGCGGGGATCACCTTGGCGAAGAGCTGGGCCGCCTTCTCCGCCTCAGCCAGGGTGAGGGTGTGGGTGCCGAACTCCAGAAGGATGGTGTTGGGGCCCAGGTCCTGATTGTAGTTGCCCCGGGCCATGAAGATTCCCTTGACCAGCCCGGGGTACTCGTCGTCCGCCAGAGCTTTGAGCCGCTTGGCGTACTCCAGGTTGGCTTCCTGGTTGGCGTTCTGCCGGCCCACCACCAGCCGGACTCGGGCGAGGGAGTCGCCCTGGTGTTCGGTGCGGTAGATGTCTGGGTCGGGGATGGCGTCCCGGTGGATGTCGATCAGGGTCCCGGGCCGGTGCCGGAGGAGTTGGGCCGCGGTCCGCCGGGAGCGGAGGTAGGCCTGGCCGTCGTGGGGGTTGTGGTTGTTCTCCGACCAGTGGACCTCGTAGCCTGCCTCCTCCAGGGCGTCCCGCAGGACCCGCCCCACCTGGTAGATGTCCCCCGTCCACTCGGACTCGGTGCCGCTGGTGGGGACGTAGGACTCATCGCTGTGGGTGTGGTAGATGCCGATCACCCGGTTGGGCCGCTGGGCCAGGCCCAAGAACTGGGCCAGGGAGGCCAAGAACGAAGGGGCGCGGCTGGCCTCGGCCCGGATCTGGGCGGGATCGGGCATCTCGGCCTGCCCCGCCTCCTCCACCCGGACCCGATCCCCCTCCACCGCGAGCACCCGGTAGAGCCGGTTCGCCTCGTCAATGTAGCTGTCGCCAGGCGCCAGGATCCAGGCTGTCTTGGTCACCTCCTGGCCCGCCGTGTCGACTAAGGTGTAGTACCCGCCGTCGATCCGCTCGCCCAGCTCCTCCTGGACCCCGGCCGGGAGCGGCGGCAGGGCCGCCCGGTCGATCAAGGGCCCCCGGGTGGCGGCCCACAAGGCCGGCGCAGCCAGCACCAGGCTCAGCAGGAGCAGCCAGGCCCACTGGTTCCTCCGTCCATCGGCACTCACTGGGCTCCCTCCCCTTCCCCGCTCCCATCGCCCCCGCGCCGCTGGCCCCCGGGCGCTCCGCCAGGCGTGTCGTCGCGGACGGGCCCGCCCTCGGTGAAGAGAGCCTGGGGCCGGCCGGGGCCGGTATCGGGCCCCCCTTGGAGCCGCTCCACGCCCTCCCCCACCACCTCGGCCAATCCGGTGGCCAGCACGCCCGCGACCACCACCGCGTCAAAGGCGCCTGCACCGCCAACGGCCACCCGGGCGGGCCCCGGGGCGCCCAGGGCCTGGGCCAGATGGATGGCGTCCAAGGCCAGCACGCCCAGGGTGGCCGCGATGAAGGCCCCCCGCCGGGAGCGGCCCGTCAGGTAGGCGACCCCGCCCCCGATCAGCCCCACCAGCCAGAGGGGATCCAGCCAGTCGCCGAACCCGGGCTCGAAGTCCGTCAGACGCCCGACGGCCCAAAGGGTGGTCCCCGTCACCGCGGCGGCGATCAGGGCCCGCCAGCGTTCCAGCACGCTGCCGGCCCGGGCCAGGACGTAGATGGCAAGGCCCAAGGGGATGAGCGCCCCCCCGACGTTGACGGTGAGCTGGGCCCGGGCTGCCGGGATGGGAAGGTCAATGAAGCTGCCTGCCGCCACCAGGGCGACCAGGAGCAGGGCTTGGAAATCCGTCAGGTACAGCCGGTCCAGCACCCGGTGGGCGGCCCCGAAGAAGATCAGGGCTGCCACCCCAAGAAGCACCATCAAGCCCAGCGGCATCGGTCCATCGCCTCCCAAAGGGGCCCGTCCGTCCCCGTGTGGGGGAGCCAGCCCAGCACCTGTTAGCTTGGCCCGGGCGTCCGGGCCTATGCCGCTGGGGATGCCTGGGGCGCGGACCAGGAGCGGGCAAAAAAAGCGGGCGTGCCTCAGCACGCCCGCTCACTCTTGGGGGGAGATGGAGCCGGGTCAGTTCTCCGGCGAGCTCTCCACCCGCTCTGCTGCCCGTTGTTCCTCCAGAAGCTCGTGGAGGTTGCCGAAGACGTCGCCCAGCTTCAGCGTCTCCCGCTGGCTCTGGTTGAACTGGGAGGTGCGGAGCCGCTCCTCGTCCTCCTGGGCCTCCTTGAGGGAGAGGCCGATCCGCCGGGCCTTGGGATCGAGGCTGATCACCTTGACCGTCACCTGGTCGCCGGGTGAGACCACCTCTGTGGGATCGTCCACGTGCCGGTGGGCCAGCTGGGAGATGTGAACCAGACCCTCGACACCATCCTCCAGCTTGACGAAGGCGCCGAAGTCGACGGTGCGGGTCACCTCGCCCGTCACCAGCTCGCCGATCTGGTAGCGGTCGGTGATGGTCTCCCACGGATCGGGCTGGGCCGCCTTCAGGCTCAAGGAGATCCGACCCCGCTCCACATCGACGGAGAGGACCTTTACCTTCACCTTCTGGCCTTCCTTGACCACGTCCTTGGGATGCCGGACCCGGCTCCAGGCCATCTCCGAGACATGGAGGAGCCCCTCCAGGTGGTTCTCCAGCTCGACGAAGGCGCCGAAGTCGGTGATCCGCCGGACCACGCCCTCGACGATGGACCCGGCCTCCAGGGCCTCGAGGGCCTGCTGGCGGATGGCCTCCAGCTCCTTCTCCACCACTTCCCGGCGGGAGAGGACCACGTTGTTGCGCTGGCGATCAATCTCGATCACCTTCAGGCGGAGGGTCTGGCCGACAAACTTCTCCAGATCCTCCACATAGCGGACGTCCACGTGGGAGGCGGGCAGGAAGCCCCGGACCCCTACATCCACCAAGAGCCCGCCCTTCACCCGCTCGGTCACCCTGGCCTCCAAGGGTTCGCCGGACTTGAAATGGCGCTCCAGCTTCTCCCAGACCAGGCGGTAATCGGCCCGCCGCTTGGAGAGCAGGATGGTCCCCTCGGCGTCCTCCACTTTGATGACGAAGACATCGATCTCGTCGCCGGGCTGGAAGACATCGGAAGGCTTCTTATCCCGCGGGATGTTGAGCTCGTGCAGGGGGATGCGGCCTTCGGTCTTGTAGCCCACATCGACCAACACCTCATCGTCGTTCACCTGGGCCACATGACCACGGACGATCTGCCCCGCACTCAAGGGCTCAAAGCTGGGATGGTCGATCCACGACGCCGTCGCCTCACCCTCCGGTTGGGTGGCGTTCTCGGCAACCGCTGTGCCGTTGAGGGCCTCCTCCCGGGATGCGGCCTCCTCACGGGCGTCGTCAGCAGCCTGGGCCGCGGCCGCTGGTGCCTCCCGCGCCTCAGTCTCGGCGGCAGCCCCCTGGTCCTCCTGGGGCACCTCCTGCTGGGCCGCGGGCTGGGCATCACCGGTGCTTTGCTCCCCCACGCCCGCCACGGCCGCCTCAGCCTGAGCCGCGTCCAGCTCCATACCGTCAGGCGCCGTCCCAGCTTCGGCCGGCCCTTCCTGAGCGGCCAGCTGCTCCCTCTCGCGCTTCTCGTCCGATTCAGCCATCTGACTCGTCCCCCTACTCCGCGACACAAATGACGGCCACCCCTGGGGGCGGTCCGTCTGCCGCAGCAACTCCCGTATCCACCCTCGTCACAGCCAAAAGCGCCTCAAAGTTCGGGCTCCTCGGGCGCGGCCTGCGAGGCGTCCCGGTGCCCAGGGCCGGCCCTCCGGGACCTTCCCTATGGGCACACGCGCGCGGTAGTATTCGTCCTTAACCGTGCGATTCCTCCCGAAAGGGCGACACCCGCCTCCAACTGCCCCTTCACATGGCTTCCAAGAGGGAGGAGATGGCACCCATAATACGGCCACTCGCCTCGTTCAGTTCCTGCCGGCCCACCCGGCCCCGACGCTGGCCCAAGGTGAGGGGTTGGCCCACCACCATCCGGACGGGACGGGGGCGCCAGAGCCACCCCTTCTCGTAGACCTGGTCCGTCCCCCGAACGGCCACGGGGATGACGGGCGCGTTGGCGTGGAAGGCGAGCAACGCCACACCGCCCCGGGGCTTTTGGAGCTGGCCGGTCCGGCTGCGGGTCCCCTCGGGAAACAGGCCCACCAGGTGGCCGTCCCGGAGGAGCTGAAGGGCCCGCCGAAGGAGCACGTAGTCCGAACCGTCCCGGTGGGCTTCCATCACGTAGGCACGACGGAGGATGAAGCCGATCACGGGAATGCGGAAGAGTTCCTGCTTGGCCACCATGTGAATGGGCCGGTCGGCCACCAGGGCCAGGAGGATGGCGTCCAGCCAGCTGACGTGGTTGGCGGCGAGAATGGCGGGTCCTTCCGAAGGGATCCGCTCAGCGCCGATCAGGTCCACCCGGAAGAAAGCCCAAAGGAGACGCTTCACCAGGGGTTTGAGCATCCGGTAGAGCATGCCGTCCGCCCCCTCTCGCCAGACGGAGAATCTCTTCCACTACCGTCTCCACGTCCCTGCCCGTCGTTTCCACCTCGATCGCGTCCGGCATCTTACGCAGAGGGGCTGTCGTCCGTGTCGCGTCGAGCCGGTCCCGCTCGGTCACGTCGCGGACCACCTCGTCCCACGTGACGGCATACCCTTGCGCCTGCAGCTCGAGCCACCGGCGCCGGGCCCGCTCCTCGGGGGTGGCGGTGAGGAAGATCTTCAGCTCCGCATCGGGGAGGATGACGCTCCCCACATCCCGACCATCCATCACCACCCCGCCCTGGGCGGCCAGGGCCCGCTGCTGCTCCACCATGACCTCCCGCACCTGGGGAACGGCCGCGAGCTTGGAGACATGCCGCCCCACCTCAGGGGCCCGGACCGCCTCGGTCACCTCCCGGCCATCCAAAAAGACCCGGATGCCCCGGGACGTCTCCGGGGCGGGCACCAGCTCAATCCGGCTCTCCCGCGCCAGCTGGGCGAGGGCCTCGGGATCATCCCACCGGGCGCCCACCTCCAAGGCCTTCAGGGTGAGGGCCCGGTACATGGCCCCGGTGTCGATGTAGAGGAAGCCGAGCCGCTGGGCCAGGCGGCGGGCGACGGTGCTCTTCCCCGCCCCGGCCGGACCGTCGATGGCTATCCGGAAGCGATGGTTCACACAGGAACGCCTCCCGTCCCACTTCATTCGAGGGCGGGCTGCCAAGACCTGCCGCGGGCGTCCCGACCCCCGCCCGGGCCTCAGCGGCTCCGGGCCCAGTAGCCCGCCGCCTCCAGGAGGCGGCAGGCTCGGTCCCGATCGGCCTCCGATTCCAGGGCGAGGCGGAGGCTGCCCCCCTCGCCCTCCCGCACCCGCAGGATCTCGATATCAGCCAGATTGATCCCCGCATCGGCCAGGATCCCCGTTACCCGGTGGATGGCCCCCACCTGGTCGGGCACCCGCACGATCACCTCCGGGTGGGGGGCGAGGAGCCCCCGCGCGTTGGCCGTCACCTGGGCCCGGCGCCGGGCCGCGACGGCCAGCAGCCCTTCCAACCCTTCACCGTCGGTCTGCTCCAGGGCTTGGGCCAGCCTGGCCAGGGCTCGCCGGAAGCTGGCCACCTGCTCCAGAACCGCCGCCCGGTTGCCCAAGAGGATCTCCCGCCAGAGGCGGGGGTTGCCCGAGGCGATCCGGGTGGTGTCCCGAAACCCCCCGGCGGCCAGGCGGTCGGTCCAGGGAGACGGCCGGTTCTCCAGGGAGAGGACCAGGGCGGCGGCCACCAGGTGGGGCAGGTGGCTCACCGCCGCGACCAGCCCATCGTGCTCCTCCGGATCCAGCTCGACGGCCTCCGCTCCCACCGCGGCCACCAGCTGCCGCACCCGGGCGACCCCTTCCGCCCGCCGAGGATGGTCCGCCGGCGGGCAGAGGACGTAGACCGCGTGCTGGAACAGGTAGGGATCGGCCTCCTCCACCCCGCCCTTCTCCGACCCGGCCATGGGGTGGCCACCCACGAACGGCTGCCCCGTGGGGGCGAGCAGCCGTTGGGCCTCCCGGCAGATGGTCGCCTTGATGCTCCCCACGTCGGTGACGGTGGCCTCCGGGTCCAGGTGGGGGAGGGCCCGCTCCAGGGCGGGCAGGATCACCTCCACAGGGGTGGCCAGGACCACCAGCTCGCAGCCTGCCAGGATCTCCGGGGTGACGGACCAGGCGTCCACCGCGCCCAGCTTTTGGGCCTGCTGGCCTTCCTCGGGGGTGGGGACCACCCCCACCACCGCGTCCGCCCCCCCGAACCGCCGAAGAGCCAGCCCCAGGGAGCCGCCGATGAGCCCCACCCCCACGATCCCCACCCGCACAGGCTTAGCCTCCCCGGGCTCCTGTTGCCGGCTGCCGGTCCAGAACCGGCAGGGTGGCCAGGGACCGGCCAACGGCCTGGGCCACCGCCTGGGCGCCGGCCATCAGCTGGGCGAAGCGGTCCGGTTTGAGGGATTGGGGCCCGTCGGAGAGGGCTTCCGCCGGCCTGGGGTGGACTTCGATCAAGAGGCCGTCGGCGCCGGCCGCCACCGCGGCCAGGGCCATGGGCAGGACCAGGTGCCAGGCCCCGGTGCCGTGGCTGGGATCGACCACAATGGGCAGGTGGGAGCGTTCCTTCACCACAGGGACCGCGCTCAGGTCGAGGGTGTTCCGGGTGGCCGTCTCGAAGGTGCGGATCCCCCGCTCGCAGAGGACGACCTGGTGGTTCCCTTCGGACATGATGTACTCCGCGGCCATCAACCACTCCTCAATGGTGGCCGAAAGCCCCCGTTTCAGGAGGACGGGCATGCCGCTCCGGCCCACCTCCCGCAAGAGGGCGAAGTTCTGCATGTTGCGGGCGCCGATCTGGAGCATGTCGGCGTAGGAGGCGACCAGTTCCACATCGCCCGGGGCCACCACCTCGGTCACCACCGGCAGGCCCGTGGCCGCCCGGGCTTGGGCCAGCAGCTTCAGGCCGTCCTCGGCCAGGCCTTGGAAGGCGTAGGGCGAGGTGCGAGGCTTGAAGGCGCCGCCCCGGAGGAGCACCGCCCCCGCCTGACGGACCGCTTGGGCCGTCTCCATGAGCTGCTCCGGGGACTCGACGGAGCAGGGCCCCGCGGCGACCACGATGGCCTCGGGGCCGAACTCCACCGGGCCCACCCGGACCCGGCTGGGCGTGGGCTGGAACTCTCGGCTGGCCAACTTGTAGGGTTGGAGGATGGGCACCACCCGTTCCACACCGTCCATGGCCATCAGCCGCTCGGCCAGGCCCTGGGGCTTCTGCCCGATGACGCCCACCAAGGTCCGGTGCTCGCCCTGGGAGAGGTGGGTCCGGAGCCCCAGCTCCTCGATCCGAGCGACGACGGCCTGAAGTTCCGCCTCCCCTGCGTCGGCCTTCATCACCACGATCACACGGCATCGCCTCCTGACACTCGGGCCCCGACCGCCTCCCGGTGGAGGACCCGGTCCAGGGCCTCCAGGAAGAGGGTGTTCTCCCGGGGCAGGCCCACGGTCACCCGGATGGCGCCGGGCGCGCCCAGCTGGGAGCCCCCCCGCACAATGACCCCCTGGTGGAGGAGGCCCTCGGTCACCGGCCCGTCGGGCTGGCCCAGCCAGATCAGGAGGAAGTTGGCCTCGCTGGGCTCGCACCGGAGCCCCCGGGCGGCGAGGGCCTTCTCCAGGCGGCGTCGCTCATGCCAGACCAGCTCCTGGCTCCGGCGGAGGTGCTCCTCATCCTCCAGGGCCGCCAGGGCGGCCACCTGGGCGGCCTGGTTGACGTTGAACGGCTCCTTCACCCGCATGATGGCCGCCGCCACCGGGGCCGACGCCAGACCGTACCCCACCCGGAGCCCCGCCAGGCCGTAGATCTTGGAGAAGGTTCTGAGGGAGATCCAGGGCTTCCCCTGGCGGATGGGCAGAAGGCTGTCGATGCGCCGCTCGGGCCGGACGTACTCACGATAGGCTTCATCCAGGGCGACCACCACATGGGACGGCACTTCGTCCACCAGCCGGCGGAACTCCTCGGGGTCGAGGGCGGTTCCCGTCGGGTTGTTGGGGGTGCAGAGGAAGAGGAGGCGGGTCCGGGGGGTGATGGCGTCCAGCACCGCCTCCGCCGTCACCTGCCCGCCCTCCAGGGGGACGAGCACCTCCTGGGCGCCCATGAGGCGGGCGACGTAACTGTACTCGCTGAAGGAGGGCGAGCCCAGCACCACCTCATCGCCCGGCCGGAGATAGGCCTCGCCCAAGAGTTTCAAGAGCTCATCGGAGCCGTTGCCCACCACCACCTGGTCGGGTGCCAGGCCGTGCCTCTGGGCCAGGGCCTCCCGCAGCGCCCGGAAGGAGGCATCGGGGTAGCGGTGGAGGTTCTCCAAAAAGCCGGGCCGGCTCAAGGCTTCGAGGGCCTTGGGCGACGGGCCCAGGGGGTTTTCGTTGGAGGCAAGCTTCACCACATGCTCCAGGCGCAGCTCCCGGCGGACCTCCTCCAGGCTGCGCCCGGGGACGTACGGCCGGATCCGCTCCGCCTCGGGCCGGAGTTGCGGACCGGCCGGGGTGCTCTCAGGCTCCACCCCAGCCCGGTCGGGCCGGAGGGAGACCGCCTCCCCCAGGTAGACATGCTGGATCTGATCCAGGGCGCGCTCGCTGTGGACCTGGACCAGCACCCGGATGCACCGGGGCAAGGAACCCGGCACGGGGATCTCCCGGCTGCAGATGGTGGGGACCGCGTCCAGCCCCAATCTTCGGGCCGCCGCCGCGGGAAAGGCCGCGGTCAGATCCTCGGTCGCGGTGAAGAAGATGGCGGCCACGTCCTCGGGGTGGACGCGGTTGCGCCGGAGGATCTCGGCCAGAAGTTGCTCGCTCCCATCAAGAATGGCCTCTTCGGAGTTTTCCGCTACCGTAATGGCTCCTCGGATGCCCCGGAGCCGCACCTGAACCCCCTCCTCCATGCCCTCGGGACCGGCTTCGGCCGTCCAAATTTGGTATGACTGTAGCACAAAGGCGGACCGGCTACAAGGGCTGAAGGGGAAAGCTGGGGCCCCCGTCAGGGCAGCCGGGCGGTCCGGCGGAGTTGGGCCAGCTCTTCTTGGGTGAGGGGCCGCACCTGGCCCGGCGGCAGAGGGCCCAGCCGGAGGGGCCCGAAGCCCACCCGGAGCAGGCGGGTGACGGGATGGCCCACGAACTCGGCCATCCGGCGGATTTGGCGCTTCCGGCCCTCCCGGAGGACCACCTCCAGCTGGCTCCCCTCCTCCGTCGCATCGACGACGCGGACGTGGGCGGGAGCGGTCACGCCATCCTCCAAGGGGACGCCCCGGCGGAGCTGGTCCAGGGCGTTCTCACCGATGCGGCCTGCCACCCAGACCCGGTAGATTTTGGGGATCTGGTACCGGGGGTGGAGGAGCCGCTCCGCCAGGCGCCCATCGTTGGTGAGGAGGAGCAGGCCCTCGCTCTCCCGGTCCAGGCGGCCCACGGGGTAGAGCCGGGTGGTCCTGTGGGGCACCAGGTCAAGGACGGTCTGGGTCGCGTGGGGATCAGCGACCGTGGAGACGACGCCCCGGGGTTTGTGGAGCATCAGGTAGACCAGGGGTTCCGGGGGACGCAGGGGCTGGCCATCCACCTCGATCCGGGATCGGGCCGGGTCGACCCGCTGGCCCAGGCTGGCCGGCCGGCCGTCCACCCAGACCCGGCCCTGCCGGATCAGCTCCTCGCAGGCCCGGCGGGAGCCGAGACCGGCGCGCGCCAGGACCTTCTGGAGCCGCTCGCCGCCGGCCGCGGAGGCACCGGCAGGCGGGCCCTCCTGGGGCGGGCGGCGCCCATGGCCCTGGGAAGGCATGGATCGATGGGACGAAGGGGCTCGATTCTGGCTCGCCTGGTTCCGCGGCGGGCGCCGACGAGGCAAGGGGATGGCCACCACCCTGGGAGGCTCCTGGGGCCTCCACTCACCCCGAGTATACCTTCGGGGGCCGGGCGGGTAAAGACGGAGGAGGCGCCTTAGAGCCGGGTCGCCTGGCTCCGTTCCGGGCCCCGGTAGCCGTCGGCTTGGGACGGGTAGCCGTTTCCGGCCGGCGCCTCCTCCACCGTCCCCTCGGGCTGCCAGAGGCCCAAGAGCTGGTGGAGCACCTTGGGGGCCAGGTCGATGAGCCGGTCGTAGAGCGGGTTGGCATCCACGGGCAGGAGCCGGACCTCGTTCTGCCCCACCACCAGGAAGGCCACGGGGCTGACGGACATGCCCGCCCCGCTCCCGCCGCCGAAGGGGGCGCTCTCCCGCTCCTCCCGCCGGCCGGTGGGGGCGCCTTGGAACTCGGTCCCGCCGGCCGCGAAGCCGAAGGAGACCCGGGAGACGGGCAGGATGACGCTGCCGTCAGGCGTCTCCACCGGCTCGCCCAGGATGGTGTTGACCGCCACCATCTCTTTCAGGTTCTCCATGGTGTGCCGCATGACGCTGTCCATAGGGTGCACGCTTTCGGCCATGACGCCCGCCTCCAAGGACCTTCAGGTTTGGCATCGCACCGATAACGTGCACGAGCCGCGTCTGGAGTATGCAGTGGAGGCGGACGGCAACTCCTCCCTGGCCGTACCGGGGCGTGATCTCCACCCGGGGCGGGGTCTGGATCCGGATCCGGCTCTGCACCGAGGCGAGGAGCGCCCCCCAGGCGGCCCAGGCGACGCCGCTCAAGAACGCAGTGGAGGCCGGATCCCCCGTCCCCACGGCGACCTGCCCTTCCAGCCTCCGGACCGACTCCACCATCCGGTCCAGGTCCCGGACCACCAGGGCGGTCGAGCGGGCCTGCTGCCACGAGGGCCGTGGCTGGTCTCCGGCGGAGCCGGAGAAGCGGGATGGGAGGCCGATGCGGAAGGGTCCCACCAGCCACTGGACGGCCACGCTGGGCTCGCCGACCGGCGCGGGCCAGCGGACGTCCAGCTCCAGGAGGATGGGGCTGAACAGGAGGGTGATCCAAGCGATCAGGGCCAGAAGCGGCCAGAGCCCGTCCCAGCTCACGCCTCAGCCCCCTCCCAGCCTGGTGAACCATCCTTTCCCCGCCTTACTCTGCCACCGAGGCGATGCCGTCACCCTCGGACGGGGCCGGGGCGGGGCGCCCGTCGGGGCGCCCGTCGTGGTTCGGGGCCTCCCCCTCCCGTCGGGAGCCCTGCCCCTCCTCTTCGGGCAGGTCGGGCCGGGGCAGTTCGTCCAGGCTCTTGAGGCCAAACAGATCCAGGAAGCGAGCCGTGGTGCGGTAGAGGATGGGCCGCCCAGGCGCCTCCTTCCGGCCCGCCTCCTCCACCAGCCCATGCTCCTCCAGCCAGCGGAGCACACTTTCCGACTGAACCCCCCGCACCGCCTCGATCTCCGCCCGGGTGACGGGCTGGCGGTACGCCACGATGGCCAGGCACTCGAGGGCGGCCCGGCTCAGCCGGAGCTCCCGGTCGGGCCGGTCCAGCTGGTGAATCCAGAGGGCCAGGTCAGGCCGGGTCTCCAGCCGGTAGCCGCCGGCCACCTCCACCAGGCGGACCCCCCGCCGGGGATCGCTGGCCAGCCGGTTCCCGTAGGCCTCCAAGAGGCCCCGGACCACCGCCGGGGGCGAGCCCATCAGCTCCGCGAGACGGGCCAGGGAAAGGGGCTCGGCCGAGGCAAAGAGCAAGGCCTCGAGGATCGCTTCTTTCTCAGGGGTCACGGACGCACCACCACTTCGCAGGGCGTGACATAGATGGGCCCGAAGAGCTCCTCCTGCCAGACCCGGGCTTCACCCAGCCGGACCAGCTCCAAGAGGGCCAGGAAGGAGGCGATCACCTCCCGCCGGCTGGCGCCGGCCACCAGCTCCTCGAAGAGGACCTGCCGCCCCGCGGCCAGCCGTTGCCGGACCCGGCGGACGATGGCCGGCCAGTCGATGGGCCGGGTGGGCGGCTCCACCTCCCGGGGGAGCCGGGCCAGCACCCGGCGGAGCCCTTCGATCAAGAGCTGGGGATCCAGGGGCTCCTGGGGGAGCACCTCGGGCGGCGGTTCCGGCGGCACCTCCGCCGGGCTGCCGGCCGGCCGGGGGAGGGAGCGCTTGGCTGCCTCGGCCCGGGCGGCCAGCCACTCGCTGGCCTGCTGGACCTGGCGGTAGCGGCTCTGATGGCGCTCCAGAAGCTCCCGGATCTCTTCCTCGTCCAGCTCCTCGTCCGGGGGCTCCGGCTCGCCCGGAAGGAGGCTCTGGAGCTTGGTCCACATGAGGAGCGCGTAGGTGAGGACCGCCTCCCCTTCCCGGTCAGGCTCGGGGGCGGCCAGCCCCTGCAGGTAGGCCAGGTACTCCCGGCCGATCTGGGCCAGGGGCACCTCTTCCGGCGCGATCTCGCCCCGGCGCATGAGGTCCAGAAGGCCCCGGAGGGAGCCCTCATACAACGCGAGGCGGACCTGGTAGTCGCTTCCCCGCAGCTCCACCCGCTCGCTGCTCACGGCCTGCGGCTCACGCTCTCTGGCAGGGCGCCGGCCTGGACCCACCGGGCGGGGATCCGGTCGTGGCGGATCAGGTCGGCGTAGCTCTCCCGCTCCACCAAGAGCTCCGCCTCCCCCTCGTGGACCACCACCACCGCCGGGCGGGGCAGCCGGTTGTAGTTGCTCGCCATAGAGTAATGGTAGGCTCCGGTCACGGGCACCGCCACCAGATCCCCCGGCTCCAGCGGGGGCAAGGCGACGTTGTCGGCGATCACATCCCCCGACTCGCAGTTCTTCCCCACCACCCGGGTGGGGAGGGACCGGTCCGGGGGAGCCGTCATCTTGTTGGCCGCGGCCGCCTCATAGTTGGCCCCGTACAGGGCAGCCCGCACGTTCTCGTAGAGGCCCCCATCGGTCACCACGTAGCGCCGCACCCCGGGGATCGTCTTCACCGCCCCCACCCGGTAGAGGGTGGTGCCGGCGGGGGCGATGGCGATCCGGCCCGGCTCCACCAGAAGCCTCGGCAAGGGCATCTCCCGGGCGGCGGCCGCCTCCTGAACGCCCGTTCCCACGGCCTCCGCCCACAGGCCGATGGGCGGCTCCCGATCCCCCTCCCGGTAGGCGACGGCCCACCCGCCCCCCACGTCCAGCTCGGTCAGGGGCTGGCCGTAGAGCTCCCCCACCCGCTCCAGCCACGCCACCATCCCTTCGGCCAGGCGGCGGTAGGGCTCGGGGTCGTGGAGCTGGGAGCCCAGGTGGGCGTGGAGCCCCACCAGCCGCAGGTGGGGCGCGTCCCGCAAGAGGCTCACCGCCTGGGTGATCTCGTCGGGTCCCAGGCCGAACTTGGAGTCTTCCTGGCCCGTCTGCATGTGGTTGTGGGTGTGGACGGGGATCCCTGGGCGGATCCGGAGGAGGAGCCGGGTCTGGACTGCCTTGCCTTGAGCGAGGCGGATCAGCCGGCGGAGCTCGGGGAGGTTGTCCACCACCAGCCGCCCCGCGCCCCCCTCCAGGCTCATGCGGAGCTCCTCATCAGACTTGTTGTTCCCGTGGACCAGGAGCCGCTCGGGCGGAAAGCCCGCCGCCTTGGCGGTGTACAGCTCGCCGCCGGAGGCGACGTCCAGCCACAACCCCAGGGAGGCCAGGAGCCGGGCGAAGCCCACGGTGAGAAAGGCTTTGCCCGCGTAGACCAGGGCCACCTCGCCCGGATACGCGGCTTGAAAGGCGGCGGCCAGCTCGGCCACCCGGGCGGTGAAGGCCGCCTCGTCCAGGAGATAGAGTGGCGTGCCGAACCGCTCGGCCAGCTCGACGGTATCGCAGCCGCCGATCTCCAGCCGCCCGGCCTCATTCACCCGCATGGTGCCCCGCAGTCGCATGGTCGCCCCCCTGGTCATCATCTCTGCCCATGGTATCCCAGAGGGGTCAAGCCGGTCAACGATGGGGCTGGCGAGGTCTTAGGCGGGCGAGGGCTCGGGCCGGGGCCGGTCGGGCGAGGCCGCGCCAGGGGCCCGCCGCCGCACGCTGGGGATGGGGGTGCGGACCAGCAGCCCCCGCAGGGCCTCCCAGTCGAAGGGGATCAGGGGCCACAGATAGGGCATCCCCAGGGATTCGGTGGCCGCCATGAAGAGCCCCATCAGCAACGTCCCGGCCACCAGCCCGGGCCAGCCGAGGAGCCCCGCGGCCACCAGCAGCCCGTACCGGAAGAGGCGGAAGCTGAGGGCGAGCTCCTGGCTCGGCGTGGCGAAAAAGCCCAGGAAGGTGAGGGCGGTGTACAGCAACGTCTCCGGGACGAAGAGGCCCACATCCACCGCCAACTGGCCCAGGAGGATGGCGCCGACAATACCCAGGGAGGTGGCCAAGGCGCCAGGCACGTGGATGAGGGCCATGCGGATGAGATCGATCCCCACCTCCAGGACCAGAAACTGGACCAGCAGGGGCAAGGCGGCCGGCTCTTTGGGGCCGATGGTGCCCAGGAAGCCGGGCAGAGGCCCCGGCCACTGGGCCAGGACCAGCCACAGAGGCGTCAGCCACAAAGAGGCGGCGATCCCCAAGAGCCGCACCCAGCGGAGGTAGGTCCCCACCAGGGGGCTTTGAAAGTACTCCTCCGCATGCTGGGTGAAGTGCCACAGGTTGGCCGGAAGAATGAGGGCGACGGGGCTGGTGTCGATCAGGAGCAGGACGTGGCCCTCCCACAGGTGGGCGGCGGCCACATCGGGCCGCTCGGTGTACCGGGCCCGGGGAAGGGGGTTGAGGCTCCGGCCCAGGATCGCCTCCTCCACGGTGCGGGCCCCACTCACCACGCTGTCCGTCTCGATGGCCTGGACCCGCCGCTTGATCTCTGCGACCAGGGCGGGGGAGGCCACGTCGGCCAGGTAGCCGACGACGATGTCGGTCTGGGAACGGGTCCCCGCCCGGAGCACCTCGAAGCGGAGCTGGGGGTCCCGCACCCGCCGCCGGATCAGGGCGGTGTTGACGACCAGGGTCTCGGTGAAGCCATCCTTCGGCCCCCGGGTGACCCGTTCCAAGGCGGGCTCATCCACCGACCGGGCCGGGTAGGTCCGGCTGTCGATGATGACGGCGGTGGTCACGCCGTCGATCAGGAGCGCGGCCGGACCGGCCAGGACCGAGTCGACCACCTGGTCCAAAAGGTCGGTGGTCTCCACCTCGAAGTAGTTGAGCCCCCGGTGCATGATGGCCCGGAGCGGGTCCGGGGCCAGCTCTCGGGGCGTCATCTCCTGAAGTTGTTGGAGCACCCGGGTGAGGATGTCTTTGCAGAGGCCGTCCACGAAGACGAGGGCGGCTTTCCGCCCGCCGATCTCGATCTCCCGGACGACCACGTCAAAGTTGGTCTCCACTCCGAGCCTCCGGCCCAGCTCTTCCAGGTTGGTCTGGAGGGAGCGGGCCACCTTGGCCGGTTGCCGGGCCATGGGCCTCGCCCCTAGCGCAGGTTGACGGGCACGAAGAGGTCGATGATGCCGATGACGAACGCGGCCAGGAGGGCGCCCAGGAAGGTAACGTTCAGGTCAGGGACCAGGAACTGGGAGGCCCAGATGACGATGGCCGAAACCAGAAACCCGACGATCCCCCGGCTGTAGGGCGAGACCCGCCGGCCCAGGGTCGCCTCGATCACCCAGCCGATCCCGGCGATGACCGCCGCCGCGAGCAACGCGGTGCCGAAGCTGATGGGCGAAAAGCCCGGCAAGATGGCCGCCACGAACATCAAGACCAAGGCGGAGACGACAAAGCGGACCGCTGCACCCACCCAATCCACGCGCACCACACTCCTCCCATAGCGTTACGAGGCTAGTCTCTCCCTTGGACGGCCGATGATACATGCTACCCCCGGGGTTTGAAGAGGAGGGCGATGCCGTACCCGAAAAGGATGGCGGCGCCGATGACACCGCCGGCCACGGAGAAGATGCCGCTGAAGAGGCCGAAGAGCCCCTCAGCCTGAAGCTTCTGGAGGACCCCTTGGGTGACCACGTAGCCGAAGTTGGAGACGGGGATGGCCGCCCCCGCCCCGGCCACCTCCAGGAGGGGTTCGTAGAGCCCCAAGCCGGTGAGAACGGCGCCGCTCACCACAAAGACCACCATCATGTGGGCGTTGGTCAGCTTGGTCCCGTCGATGAGGAGTTGCCCCAGCGCCGTCAGTCCACCCCCGACCAAGAAGGCGAGCAGGTAGCTCACGCCCCCTCCCCCTCCCCTGCGCCGCCGGGCTCCGCCTCGAGGACGACCGCGTGGCAAATGGCGGGGATGCTCTCCCCCTGCTTGTAGGTGGTGGGGCTGTGAAGGGCCCCGGTGGCCGCCAGGAGGATCCGCCGGTAGCGGCCCGTCCGGAGCTGGTGCATGAGGAAACCGCTCAGGACCAAGGCGGAGCAGGCCATGCCGCTCCCGCCCGAGTGGACGTCCTGCCGCTCGGCATCGTAGAGGAGCACCCCGCAGTCGCTGTAGCGGTCGCCCAGCTCGTAGCCCTGCTCCCGGAGGAGCTGGCGGGCGACGGCGCTTCCCACCCGGGCCAGGTCGCCGGTGAGGATCAGATCGTACGCGTCAGGGGCGCGGCCGAACTCCCGGAAGTGGGTGACCAGGGTGTCCACCGCCGCGGGCGCCATGGCGCTCCCCATGTCGTAGGGGTCGGTGATGCCCGCGTCGATCACCCGGCCCACGGTGGCCCCGGTGATCCGTGGCCCCGCCGCGCCTGCCTGGATGAGGAAGGCGACCGCGCCCGTCGCCGTCCATTGGGCCGTCGGGGGCCGCTGGATCCCCAGCTCGGTGGGGAACCGGTAGGTCCGCTCCGCCGACTCGTGGTGGCTGCAGACATCGACCATGACCAGTCCCGCGGTGCCCGCCTCAATGGCGGTGGCCGCGAGGTAGAGAGCCTCGGTCAGGCTGGCGCAGGCCGAGAAGATGCCCAGATGGGGCACGTCCAGGTGGCGGAGGGCCATGCTGCAGGAGGTGCACTGGTTGAGCATGTCGCTGGTGATGCAGAGGTCCACCTCCGTCTCCTGGCGACCCGCCCGCCGGAGCACGGCCCGGAGGGCCTCTTCCTGCATCCGGCTCTCCGCCTTCTCCCAGGAGGCCTCCCCCAGGTAGGGGTCGTCGATGCGGACCTGGAGGTACTCGCCCAAGGGGCCGTCGAACTCCATGGCCCCGGCCAGGTTGGCGGTCTCGATGATGGCCGGCGCCCGGTCGAAGGTGACGCTCCGCCGGCCCAGTCGGGTGGCCACCCCCTCAGCCTCCCAGGACCAGCCAGCGGGCCAGCGCGGAGAGCACCCCGGCCACCACCGCGTAGGTGATGACGGGGCCGGCGACGGTGAAGAGCTGGGATCCCGTCCCCATCACCGTCCCTTCGGGGTGGGTCTCCATGGCGGGGGCGACCACCGCGTTGGCAAAGCCCGTGACAGGGATGGCCGCGCCCGCGCCGCCGAACTGGGCGATCCGGTCGTACCAACCCAGGCCCGTCAGGATGGCCCCGAGGAAGACCATCACCACCGCCGCCCGGGCGCCGGCCTGAGGCGTGGTGTACCCCGCGGCGAGGAAGTACTCGGTGACCCCCTGGCCCAAGAGGGCGATGAGGCCGCCCACGAGAAAGGCGCGCAGGGCGTTCCCGATGTAGTCCGGCTTGGGCCGCACCGCCTCCACCGTCGCCTGGAACTGGGCCCCCTGGAGATCCCCCACCCCGCTCCCTCCCCGAGCCGTTACCGGTCGCCTTCCACCCGGAAGGCGATCTGGATGTTGGCTTTGTACTCTTGGATCTCACCGTCGGGCCCCAGGTTGCCCGTCCAGTTGAGCACTTCCACGCCGGTGATGTTCCGCACGGTCTTGGCGGCCTCCCGGCACGCGTTCTTCACCGCCTCCTCCCAGCTGTTGGGGGAGTCGCCTACCAGTTCGATCACCTTGACGACGGCCACGCACTCACCCTCCACCATGCAGTGTCGAGGGTAGTCTGCGCGGCCGGGGGCGGCCTTCTGCGGGGCCGGGTCCCCTCAGAGGGAGGGTTCTTCAGCCACCGGGAGGACCGATTGGAAGAGCCGGCGGAAGTTGCCCCCCAGGATGCCCCGGGTCTCTTCCTCGCTGAAGCCGGCTTCCAAGAGGGCGGCCGTCAGCCGGGGGAGGGCGGTCACATCGGGCAGGTCCTCGGGCGTTTGGCTGATGCCGTCAAAATCCGAGCCCAGCCCCAGGTGTTCCGGGCCGATCACCTGGGCGATGTGGACCGCATGCCGGACCAGGTCCTGAAGGGTTCCCCGGGCCTCGTGGGTGAGGAAGCCGGGGTAGAAGTTCAGTCCCACCACCCCGCCCTTTTGGGCCAGGGCCACCAGCTGCTCGTCCCGCAGGTTGCGGGGGTGGGGATGGACCGCGTGGGCGTTGGAGTGGGAGGCGATGACGGGCCCCTGGGCCGTTTCCATCAGATCCCAGAAGCCCCGCTCGGACAGATGGGAGACGTCGAGCACCCAGCCGCGGGCTTCGCATGCCCGGACCACCTCCCGGCCGAACCGGGTCAGCCCGCCCCCCGCCTCCGGGTCCAGGCAGCCGTCGGCCAGCTCGTTCCGGTGGTTCCAGGTGAGGCCCAGGGCCCGAACGCCCAGCCGGTGGAAGATCTCCACCATCTCCAGGCTGCCCTGGAGGATCTCCCCCCCTTCGATGGAGAGGAGCCCCCCCACCACCCCCGCTCCCGGTACCAGCCCGTCCAACTCCTGGCGGGAGCGGATGGGCCGGAGCCTCCCGGCGGAGCGGTCCACCGCCTGCCAGAACGAGGCCACCTGGCGGAGCGCGTGGGCCAGGTATCCGGCAGGACCAGCCTCCCGGGGGGCCCAGAGGGCGAAGACCTGGAGGGTGACGCCCGCCTCCAGGAGCCGGGGGAGATCCACGTGGCCTTGGCTTGTCCGGGCCAGGAGGTCCCGGCCCCGGAGCGCGTGCAAGAGCGCGTCGGTATGGGCATCGACGATGAACGCTTCCCCGTGGAGCCGGCGCGCGAGGGCTTCCGCCGCCGCGGCCGACATGCCGGTTCCGGTCAAATCTCGGGTCACCTCGGTTGGACGATGAGCTTGATGGCGGTCCGTTCCTGCCCGTCGATCTCAATGTCGGTAAAGGCGGGGATGCAGACCAGATCCACCCCGCTGGGGGCGACGAAGCCCCGGGCGATGGCGACCGCCTTCACCGCTTGGTTCAGGGCGCCGGCGCCGATCGCCTGCATCTCCGCGCCGCCCCGCTCCCGAATCACCCCGGCCAGCGCACCGGCCACCGAGTTGGGGTTCGACTTGGCTGAAACCTTGAGAACTTCCACTGGATCGCCTCCTCCGTGCCGGAACCGTTGGAGCCTGCCGATACCCGTATGATTGTGGCTCCTGGTATCGGAATCCTCTTTCATTTCAGGGGATGGGTGGACTTTTTTGCGGGCACCGTCCCCCGGCCTGGATCATGGCGGTGCAAGGCGGGAGAGGCCCCTGCTCCTTGGGGTGTGCAACCATGGTGAGCCGAGCTAGGCGGCCTGTCAAGAGGGCACCCGCCCTTTCCCCGCGGCCGGCGCTCAGGGGGTCTCCTCGGGAAGGAGCTCGCCGCCCAACTGCCGGACCGCCTCACGGACGGTGGCGTAGGGAAAGCCCCGCCCGGCCAGGTACCGGCTGAGCTTGAGGGCCTCCTGGGGCGAGAGGGTCTCGGCCTTTCCCTTGCGGCGCCAATACCGGCGGGCGGCCTCCACCGCCCGCTCCAGCTCCGTCTCGGGCGGCAGGGCCGCCTCCACCAGCTCCTGGGCCAGGGCTGGGTTGATGCCCCGCTGGATCAGCTCGTGGCGGAGCCGGTAGGAGCCGTACTCGGGCCGGGTCAAGCGGGAGGCGAGCCAGGCTTCCGCGAAGCGCCGGTCATCCAGGAAGCCGCGCGCCGCGCACCAGTGGAGGGCGAAGCGGACGGCCGGCGGGCGGTAACCGGCCCGTTCCAGACGGTGGCGGAGCTCGCTCCGGGTCCTGGCCTGGTACTCCAGGAGACGGAGCGCGTGTTCCCGGGCCTCCACCGCTTCCCCCCGGCGCCGGGCCCGTTCCACCTCCCGGTCGCTCACCCGGTCGCCCGGATGCCAGCCCAGGCCGATGGCCAGCTCGTGGGGCAGCTCCAGGCTGGAGCCGTCATCGAAGCCGATCCGAACCCGGGAGCCCGCAGGCCCCCGGCCGGCGGGCTCCATGCTCGCGATGGTCCGCTCGGATTGGGGTTTCATGGGAGACGCGCCCTTCGGGAGCGGAGCTTACTCCTTGGCCCCATCCTTGGCCGGGGCGTCGGCCTCCGCACCCTCGCCCAAGGGCTCCACCGTCCAGCCCATGGCCTCGCGGATCTTCCGTTCCAGCTCGTCCGTCAGCTCAGGGTGCTCCTTCAGGTACTGACGGGCGTTCTCCTTGCCTTGCCCGAGCCGCACATCGCCCACCGCGTACCAGGCGCCCGTCTTCTCCACCAGACCCATGGCCACCCCCACGTCGAGCACGTCCCCCTCCCGGGAGATGCCCTCCCCGTAGAGGATGTCGAACTCAGCCTCGCGGAAGGGTGGCGCCAGCTTGTTCTTGACCACCTTCACCCGGGTCCGGTTGCCGATGGCCTCCGCCCCCTTCTTCAGGGTCTCGATCCGGCGGATGTCCATCCGGATGGAGGCGTAGAACTTAAGGGCCCGGCCGCCCGGGGTGGTCTCGGGGTTCCCGAACATGACCCCGACCTTCTCCCGGATCTGGTTGGTGAAGAGGACGGTGGTCATGGACTTGGAGATGGCGCCCGTCAGCTTCCGGAGGGCTTGGCTCATGAGGCGGGCCTGCAGCCCCACGTGGGAGTCACCCATCTCCCCCTCGATCTCCGCCTTGGGCACCAAGGCGGCCACCGAGTCGATGACGATGACGTCCACCGCGTTACTCCGGACCAGGGCCTCCGCGATCTCCAAGGCCTGCTCCGCATTGTCCGGCTGGGAGATGAGCAGGTTCTCGATGTCCACGCCGAGGGCTTGGGCGTAGAGCGGGTCCTGGGCGTGCTCCACGTCGATGAAGGCCGCGATCCCGCCCATACGCTGGGCCTGGGCCACCACGTGGAGGGTGAGGGTGGTCTTGCCCGAGGACTCAGGCCCGTAGATCTCCACCACCCGCCCCCGGGGAATACCCCCCACCCCCAAGGCCATGTCGAGGGCGAGGGAGCCCGTGGGGATGACCGGGACCTGCTTGGTCGCCGCCTCCCCCAGCCGCATGATCGACCCCTTGCCGAACTGACGCTCGATCTGGCTGAGCGCCACCTCCAACGCCTTCTCCTTGTCCACTGGAGTCGCCTCCCTTCTCCCCCGACCCTAGGACCCCCCGCCGCCTAGGGGAACTTGGCTCAAGGTTCGGTACAAAGGACCTTGGGGCCGCAGCTGGCTCTCCATGAGGTGGACCGTCTCCACGGGCATCTGGCCGAAGGACTCGCCCTCCCACGCGGCCAGCCACTGCTCCACGCCCGGCAGGGACGCTCCCTCCCGGATGCGGGCGACGGTCACGTGGGGCCGGAAGGCCCTGGTCTCCCGGGGGAACCCCCGTCGGGCAAGGGCCTCCTCCACGGCCGCAGCCAGGGAGCTCAGCTGGTCCCCGCCCGCCGCCACGCCGACCCAGAGGACCCGGGGCGTGCCCCGGGGCGGGAAATACCCGCACGACCCGAGCTCCAGAAGAAAGGGCCCCACCAGGCGTGAGGCCTCAGCCAGGGCGCCGGCCACGTCCGCGAGACGCCTTTCCGGCACCGACCCCAGGAAGCGGAGGGTGATGTGCAAGTTCTCGGGCGCCACCCAGCGGATGGCCCGCCCGTCGGGGAGGGGCGCCCGCACCCGGACCACCGCCTCCTGCAGGGCGGCCGTCAGGGGCACGGCGATGAAGAGCCGACGGGCCCTCTCCTTGGCGGGCGAGGGACGCCCGGTACGGTCAGACCTGGCCACCGGTTCGTTCGACACCCCTTCCTGGAAACCCTTCGCCCTCCAGGAGCGCCCGCCGGAGCAGGTCGAGGGCGGCTTGAGCGCTCCGGGCCTGGATGGAGCCCCGGTCGCCCTGGAACCGGTGCTCTTCCACCCACGCCCTCTCCCCCACCGTCGCGCTGACGTAGACCAGGCCGACGGGCTTGGTGGGTGTGGCGCCGCCCGGGCCGGCGATGCCCGTGACCGCGAGGCCGCACGCGGCCCCCAGCCGGTCCCGGGCCCCCTGGGCCATGGCCAGGGCGGTCTCCCGGCTCACGGCCCCGTGGGTCTCCAGGATGGCTGCCGGCACCCCCAGGATCTGCTCTTTGGCTGAGTTGGCGTAGGTGACCAGACTGCCCAAGAAGTAGGCGGAGCTGCCCGGCACGGAGGTGAGGCGGTGGCCGATGAGGCCGCCCGTACACGATTCAGCCACCCCCAGGGTGAGCTGGCGCTCCCGGAGCATGCGCCCAACCACCACTTCGAGGGGCTCGTTCTCCCGGCTGAAGCAGTACCGGCCCACCCGCTCCAGGATCGCCTCCTCCACCGGCGCGAGGAGGCTTTGGGCCTCAGCCTCCGTGGCGGCCCGCACGCTGAGCCGGATCCGCACCTCGCCTGGCGAGGCGTAGGGGGCGACGGTCACCCGGCCCTGGTGGCGGATCAGGTCCTCCAACGCCTGCTCCAGGTGCGACTCGCCCAGACCCGTGAAGCGGAGGACCCGGGAATGGAGCGGTTCGGGCGCCAGCCGGGCCAGCCGGGGGAGGATGACGTGGTCCACCATCCACTCCATCTCCCGGGGGACACCGGGCACCGCGATGAGGATCTTGCCGTTCCGCTCCACCCAAAAACCCGGCGCGGTCCCCACCGGGTTGGGAATGGGCTCGGCCCCCTGGGGCAGGAAGGCCTGCTTCCGGTTGGCCTCGGGGGCCTCCCGGCCGGTGGCGCGGAAATAGGCCTGGATCGCCTCCCAAAGCTCGGGCCGCTCCTCCAGGGGCACGCCGAGGACCGCGGCCGCCACCTCCCGGGTCAGATCATCCTGGGTGGGGCCCAGCCCCCCGGAGGTGATGACCACGTCCGACCGGCCCAGGGCTTGGGCCAGGACCTCGGCCAGACGGGTCCAGTTGTCCCCCACCGTGGTCACATAGTAACAATCCAACCCCACCTGGGTCAGGCGGGCGGCCAGGGCGGCCGCGTTGGTGTTGACGATCTGACCCAGAAGCAGTTCCGTCCCGATGGTCACCAGTTCTGCCCGCACCCGTCCATCGCCTCCGGTTCGGCAAGCTTTTCGCCCTTCCCCAGGCCAACTCCTGTGGTCGTTGCCTTTGACTCCCACTCATCAAAGCTTCGGCCCAGGCGAAGACTTTTGCGCGGGAGGTGGAAACTGCTTGAAGGCCACGGGAATGGTTCGCCGCATCGACGATCTGGGACGCATCGTCATTCCAAAGGAGATCCGCCGCACCCTCCGCATCCGCGAGAAGGACGCCCTGGAGATCTTCACCGACCGGGACGGCGAGGTGATCCTGAAGAAGTACTCGCCCATCGCCGACCTGGAAGACTTCGCCCAGGAGTACACCGACTCGCTCTTCGAATCGACGGGGCATGTGGCGGTCATCGCCGACCGAGACGTCTACATCGCCGTTTCCGGAGCTTCCAAGCGGCAGCTGGTGGGCCGCTCCCTGCCCGACGAGGTGATCCAGCGGATGGAGGAGCGGCAGCCCTTCCGCTCCGCGGACGCCCAGCCGCTCCCCGTTGAGGGCTTTGAGGCCGCCCACCAGGTCATGGTCCCCATCATCCACGAGGGGGATGTGGTGGGCGCCGTCTTCCTGCTCTCCAAAGAACAGCCCATGGGCGAGCTGGAGGTGAAGCTCTGCAAGACGGCCGCTGACTTTCTGGCCAAACAACTGGGTTGAGTCCTTGGGTGCTCCGCGTGCCGCTCCCGGCTCCCTGCCCAACCTGCTCACGGTTGGGGGGAGCTGGCGGTCCGCCTACCCGCGTCGGGCCACGGCAGCCACCCGGTGGCTGGTGCCCACCGGGGGATCAAAGGTGAAGCAGTCGAAGAGGCGGACCTCGGTGAAGCCCGCCCCGTGCAGGAGCTGGCCCACCTCGTCGAAGGTGTAGCCCCGCTCCACATGGATCTCCTCCAGGCGCCGGTAGCCGCCGGCGTCGGCCACGTAGAAGGAGAGCCGCACCCGGGCCAGCCGGTTCTCCGCATCGTACCGCTCCCGCATGAAGGTCACCAGCCGGGGGAAGATCTCCACCGCCTCCCCGGCCGCTCCCGCCTCCAAACCCTGGGGGGTGTTCACATCACAAACGAAGAGGCCCCCCGGCAAGAGCGCCTCATGAACTTGCCGGAAGGTCTGGGCAAGCTCTTCGGGCGCCAAGAGGTAGTTGAGGGCGTCGAAGAAGCAGGTGACCAGGCCGAAGGGTTGGGCCACCGTGAAGGTGCGCATGTCGCCCTGGCGCCAGTCGATCTCCACCCCCTGGGCCGCCGCCTTCTGGCGGGCCACGGCCAGCATCGCCTCCGAGCGATCCAGACCCGCCACCTGCCAACCCCGCTGGAAGAACTCCAGGGCGGCCGTGCCCGTGCCACAGGCCAGATCCAGGACCGTGCGGGCGGGCGGCGTCCACCCCAGGTGCTCCAGAAGGGCCAGGGTGTAGGGGACCATCTCCTGGCTGAAGGTGGAGAAGCCCGCTTCATCGTAGATCGAGGCAAACTCCCGGTAGACATCCGCTTGCTCTAAACCTGTCATCGGCTCGCGGGCTGCGGGGCCGCCTGGAGCAGCTGGCGGATCCGGTCCCCGGAGAGCTTCTCCTCCTGCAGAAGCTCCTGGGCTGCCGCCTCGAGGGCCTCCCGATGCTCCGCCAGAAGGGCCCGTACCCGCGCCTCCCTCCTCTTGAGAATCCGATGGCTTTCCTGGTGGAGGAGCTCGTCGGGCACCAGCTCCCGGCTGACGATGCCCAAAGAGGACATGCCCGCCAGGATCATCCGGAGCGCGAGGTCCACCGCCTGCTCAAAGTCGCCCACAGCCCCGGTGCTCCGGCTGGCGAAGACCAGCTCCTCGGCCGCCGCGCCGCCCAGGCAGACGTCGATCTGGTGCTCCAGCTCCTCCTTCGTATAAAGGTAAGGATCGTCTTCGGGCGTCTGGCGCATGTACCCCAGAGCCCGGCCCCGGGGCGAGAGGGTGACCACGCTCACCGACCCCGGCCGGCCCAGCTCGCTCACCAACGCATGGCCCATCTCATGATAGGCCACCCGGCGCCGCTCCGTCTCCCGGGGCCGCCGGTCCAGCTTCTCCCCCAGGAGCACCTTGTCCACCGCTTCCCGCAGGTGCCGGGCGCTGATCTCCCGGGCCCCCTGGCGCATGGCCAGGATCGCCCCCTCATTGAGGAGGCTCTCCAGATGGGCGCCCGAGAAGCCGTAGGTCTCCCGGGCCAGCTCATCCAGGTCCACGTCCGCGGCCAGGGGCTTCCCCTGGGCGTGGATGGCCAGGATGTGGCGGCGACCCTCCTTGTCGGGGAGGTCCACCCGGACGGTCCGGTCGAAGCGGCCTGGCCGCAAGAGGGCCGGGTCCAGGAGGTCGGGCCGGTTGGTCGCCCCGATGACCAGCACTTGGACCTCTTCCGAGGGGGTGATGCCGTCCATTTGGACCAGGAGTTCGTTCAAGGTCTGGTCGTACTCCAGGTGGCTCGTGTGTCGCCCCCGCTTGCCGCCCAGGACCTCCAGCTCGTCAATGAAGATGATGGCGCTGGCCCGCCCCTCCTTCTTGGCCTGCTTCTTGGCCTGGGAGAAGAGCTGGCGGATCCGCTGGGCGCCCACCCCGGCGTACATCTCGACGAACTGGCTGCCCGAGGCGGCCAGGAAGACCGACTGGGTGTAGCTCGCCGCGGCCCGGGCCATGAGGGTCTTGCCCGTTCCCGGCGGGCCGGCCAGGAGGATCCCCTTGAGCGGCCGGATGCCCAACGCGGCCGCCTCGTCGCTGCGGCGCAGGAAGTCGAGGGCTTCCATGAGCTCCCGCTTGGCCACCTCCTGCCCGCCAATGGCCTCGAACCCGATGGGGGGCATTCCGCCCTGGCCGCCGGAGGCCTGGAGGGCGAAGGGGCGCCCGCCAGCCAAGCGCCCCTGGGCCATGAGGAAGACCATCCCCAGGATGGCCGCCAGGACGAGGACAGGCAGGAGTTGGTGGAGGCCCTGCAGCCCGAGAAAGACCAGCGCGGCCAAGCCCAGGCCGGCCGTCACCTCCCGTCTCATCCCCCTTCCCCCTTCCCCCTGCCCGGCAGGCCGCCGGCTCCGTCCTGGCGGCGGATCACCTCGTGCAGGTAGTGCTCCTGATCCCGTAAGGTCACATAGATGTGCTGATCATCAACGAAGAGCTGGCTGGCCAGCCCCCGGCTCGCTGCCCAGGCTTCCACCCGGCGGCGCATGGTCTCCAGCTCGCCTGTGGCCGCCCCCTCTTGGACGGTGAAGCCTAGGCGATCCCACGCGGCTTGCAGCTCCGGCGACCGGCCATCGGCCAGGACCACCGCCGCCTCCCCGCCCAGCCGCTCCTCCACCACCCGGGTCAGGGGAGCGTAGACGTCGATGAGGCGGGCCTCCGGACCCAAGGTCACCCGAACCCGCCGAGCGCCGCCTGGTCCCGTCTCCAGGTGAACCTCGTCCACCCCGTCCCAGGCGGCCAGCTCCTCGACGAGGGGGGCCTCCACCTGCCAGCGGAGGTAGAGCGCCTGCCCGCCCAAGGCCAAGAGCAGGCCCAGCCCGAAAGCGAGCAGGACCACATCGATTCGCCATCCGAAAAGTTTCACACGACCCTCTCCTCGCAGCATGGAACGACAGGCGCCGCCCGAGACGGGGACTGGCTCAAAACGATGATATCATGAGGACTTCGAAGCTCCCAAAGGTGGAGGCGGCCCAGGACCGGCAGGAGCTGCCAGGTCCCGGGAAGGGCCCAGGGCAGGAGAACGTTCCCTTTGGGTCGAATGTACCTGCCGCTAAAGGAGCATCGTCCTGGCCCATCGGGCCAGGACACCCAGGGCAGGGGTCCTCGCCAGCAGACCGCGGGCCGGGGGCCTTCTCCACGGAAACCCGCATCAAATGGGCTTTTGAGCCCATAGCGCGGGTTGACATCCCTAGGAACGGGTTCTATAATGAGGCGGGTCGTTACGATCTTCACTTTTATTTGCGTTTTCGTCACGACCCCGGGGGAGGCGGTCGCACGACGATGGTGATCAACTACCTGGAGGTCGGCATCTTCGCCCTGGTCGCTGTGGCCTTCGTCGCCATCACCCTGGCCATCGGATCCCTCCTGCGTCCCAAGAACCCCTACGCCAACAAGCTGGCGCCTTACGAGTGCGGGGAGATCCCCGTGGGCGATGGGCAAGTCCGCTTCCACATCCGGTACTACATCTTCGCCCTCGTCTTCTTGGTCTTTGATGTCGAGATCATCTTCCTGTACCCGTGGGCCGTGGTTCTGGAGCAGCTGGGGCTCTTCGGGCTGGTGGAGATGCTGATCTTCTTGGGCCTCTTGGTGGTAGGCCTGGTCTACGCCTGGCGAAAGAAGGTGCTCCGATGGGTGTGAATCCCGTGGTCCACTCCGGCGATCCGGAGATCAACGCCGCCGGCCATCCTGGGGTGCTGACCACCAGCCTCCGGAAGGTCCTCAACTGGAGCCGGAAGGCGTCCCTCTGGTACATGACCTTCGGCATCGCCTGCTGCGCCATCGAGATGATGGCCACCGGGGCCTCCCGGTACGATTTCGACCGGTTCGGCATGATCTTCCGTGCTTCGCCGCGCCAGTCGGACCTGATGATCGTCTCGGGGACGGTCAACGAGAAGCTGGCCGAGCGGATCGTCAACCTGTACGACCAGATGGCCGAGCCGCGGTACGTCATCGCCATGGGGGCCTGCGCCACCAACGGTGGGCCCTATCATGGGCTCTACAACGTGGTCAACGGGGTGCATGAGATCATCCCCGTCGACGTGTACGTTCCGGGGTGCCCTCCCCGGCCCGAGGCCCTGCTCCACGGCGTGCTGCAGCTCCATGAGAAGATCCTGAACGAGGGCCTTCCCGTCCGCGCCTAGGCCGGGCCTTCAAGCCCACGCCACCCGGCGCGGGACAACGATTTTGCAAGGTAAGGGGCGGAGACGACGTGGCCGACGAAGAGAAGGAACTTCAGTCGCAGGAGGCACCGGCGGAGGGCTCCCGAGGGGAGCACGGCGAGAAGCAGCGGCCGGCCCGGCGGACCCGGACTCCGAAGAAGGAGGAGGCCCCCGGCCCCCACGACACCCTGGAGGACCTGCCTGGAGAGCTGGCCCGGGCGGTGGAGCGGATCCGCGCCGGACTGCCCGGTGTGGAGGTCCGGGGCCGGCGGGACCATTGGTTGGAGATCCGGACCGAGCCCAGCCGCTGGGTCGAGGTGGCCACCTTCCTCCGGGACGATCCGGAGCTCCGTTTCGACTACCTGGCCCTCCTGACGGGGATCGACCGGCTGGACGACGGTTTTGAGGTGGTGGTCCACCTCAACGCGCTGACGAGCAACCTCCGGCTGATCCTGCGCACTCAGGTGCCCCGGGAGGAGCCGGTCTGCCCCACCCTGACGGGTGTCTGGCCCGGGGCCAACTGGCACGAGCGGGAGGCCTATGACCTGCTGGGCATCCGCTTTGAGGGCCACCCCGACCTGCGGCGGATTCTGCTCAAGGAGGACTGGGTGGGGCACCCGCTCCGGAAGGACTACATCGACCGGCGGCCGCCCCGGAAGATCCAGGTGAAGGCCGATTGGGAGCGCAGGGCGTAACGCTCCTGCGCGAGCACCTTTTTGGGAGGGAATGGGTCGTGGCGACCACCAGCCCACCGGCGCAGGCACCCGATGTCCGTGTGGTGCCCGATGAGCAAGACCGCTCGAGCTCGCACCTCTACGTCAGCATGGGGCCCCAGCACCCCAGCACCCACGGCGTGCTCCGGCTGAAGGCCCGGATCGACGGCGAGCGGATCGTCGACGTCGACCCGGACATCGGGTACCTCCACCGCTGCTTCGAGAAGCACTCTGAGCAGCTCACCTACCCCCAGATCGTTCCCTACACCGACCGCTGCGACTACCTGGCGGCCATCAACAACGAGCTCACCTTTGCCCTGGCCGTCGAGAAGCTGCTGGGGCTTGAGGTGCCGCCCCGGGCCCAGTACCTCCGGGTCATCACCATGGAGCTGCAGCGGATCGCCAGCCACCTCATCGCCTTCGGCACCTTTGCCATGGATTTGGGCGCCACCACCGCCTTCCTCTACTGCTGGCGGGAGCGGGAGAGCATCATCAACCTCCTGGAGGAGATCTCCGGGGCCCGCATGCTCTTCCACTACGTGCGGATCGGCGGCGTGCGCAACGATGTCACCGACGACTGGCTCCGCCGGGTGCGGGCCTTCGTGGACGACTTCATCAGCGACAAGCTGCCCCAGTACCACCGGCTGATCACCGGCAACCGCCTCTTTGTTCGGCGGACCAAGGGCATCGCCGTCCTGACCCCGGAGGATGCCATCGCCTGGGGCGCCGCGGGACCCGTTTTGCGCGGCTCCGGCGTGGCCCGGGACCTGCGCAAGGTGGAGCCCTACTGCGGCATCGAAAAGTACGACTTCAACGTGCCCGTGGGCGAGAACGGCGATGTCTTCGACCGGTACATGGTCCGGATGCTGGAGATGGAGGAGAGCGCCAAGATCATCAAGCAGGCCCTGGAGGGGATCGAGGCGGGTGACGTCATGGCCACCCTCCCCCGCCGCTGGAAGGTGGAGGGTGAGACCTATGTGCGCACCGAAGGCCCCAAGGGCGAGGTGGGCTGCTACCTGGTCGGCGACGGGAGCGACAAGCCCTACCGCCTCCACTGGCGGGCGCCTTCCTTCGTCCACTTGCAGCTGATCCCCGTGATCAGCAAGGGCCTCCTGATTGCGGACCTGGTGGCCGTCATCGGGAGCCTTGACCCGGTCTTCGGCGAGGTCGACCGCTAAGGCGGGCAAATCCGGCGGAAAGAGGGAGACCCGTGCAGCTTGAGCAGTCGTTGGTTCAATGGGTAGGCAACCTGTACGCGGCCGGCCTGTCCTGGTGGACCAGCCTGGGCATCCCCGAGTGGGTCTGGGTGGCCTTGATGGCGGTCCTCAAGGGGGTCGCGGTCCTCACCTTCCTGCTTCTCAACGTCCTCTTCCTGATCTGGCTGGAGCGGAAGGTGGCCGGGCGCATCCAGCGCCGGCCGGGGCCGATGCACCATGGGCCCCAAGGCATCTTCCAGACCCTCTTTGACGCCCTGAAGCTGGTGATCAAGGAGGACATCATCCCCTCCCAGGCGGACAAGTGGGTCTTCATCACCGCACCGCTGGTGATGATCGCGCCCGCCTTGATGATCTGGGTGGTGATGCCCTTCGGGCCTGATCTCATCGCCCGGGATCTGAACGTCGGCCTCCTCTACGTAAGCGCGGTGAGCAGCTTCAGCATCCTCGCCCTGATCATGGCCGGATGGTCCTCCAACAACAAGTGGTCCACCCTGGGGGCTATGCGGTCGGCGGCCCAGATGATCAGCTACGAGATCCCCCTGGGCCTGGCCCTGGTGGCGGTGGGGATGCTGGCCGGCACCCTCAGCCTGGAGGGGATCGTCGAGGCCCAGCAGGAACGGACCTGGTTCCTCCTCCTCCAACCCCTGGGTTTCCTGGTCTTCATCGTGGCCGCCACGGCCGAGATCAACCGGGCCCCCTTCAACCTGCCTGAGGCCGAGTCGGAGCTGGTCGCCGGCTTCAACACCGAGTACAGCGGCTTCCGGTGGGGTGTCTTCTTCGTGGCGGAGTACGCCAACCTGCTCTTCATGGCGGGGATGGCGGCCACCCTCTTCCTGGGCGGCTGGTCGGGTCCCGCGTTCCTCCCCCCCTTCCTCTGGTGGCTGCTGAAGACGTACCTGTTCGTCTTCCTGATCATGTGGGTGGGGTGGACCCTCCCCCGGATCCGGGTGGACCAGCTCATGGAGCTGGGCTGGAAGTTCCTGATCCCGGTGGGCCTGGCCAACATCGCGCTGACGGGGGTCTTTGTCATCCTCACCTGACGGGGAACCGGCAACTTGACCCGGCCCGGCGCCGGGTCTGGATAGGAGTGTGAGAGCATGGCGAGGATCGCGACCTTCTTCGACGCGGTCTGGAGCATCTTGAAGGGGATGGGGGTCACGTTCCGGGAGATGGTCCGCCCCACCATCACCGAGTTCTACCCCTACACCCGGCCGGAACTCCCCGATGGCGCCCGGGGTATCCCCGTTCTCCTCTCCGACGAGGAAGGCAACCTGAAGTGCGTGGCCTGCGAGCTCTGCGCCAAGATCTGCCCGCCGCAGATCATCGAGATCATCTGGCATCGGGGCGAGGACGGCAAGGGCAAGAAGATCCTGGACGGCTTCAACCTGGATGCCAGCCGGTGCATGTTCTGCGGCCTCTGCGCGGAGGTCTGCCCCTTCGAGGCCATCGCCATGTCGGACGTGTACGAGCTGACGACGGACGATCCCACCACCTTCGTCTACGACATCAAGCGGCTGGCTGAGCTGGGGCGGAAGCAGACCACGCCCATCACCAACTACGGGGTGAAGACCACCTACGTCGGGACCGAGGCCAGCGGCAAGACGGTACCGCTGGACAGCGTGGTCACCCGCCCGGCCGTTGGGCAGCCCGGTTCGGAAAGGACGGCGGTCTCCCAGTGAGCCTGGACCTGATCAGCTTCATCGTTCTCGGCATCATCACCCTCGTCTCGGGCTACCTGGTGGTGGCCAGCGCCAACCTGATGCACGCCGCCCTTTTCCTGGGCTTGAGCTTTGTGGGCGTGGCGGGCATCTACCTGGTCTTGGGCGCTGAGTTCCTGGCCGCGGCCCAGATCCTGATCTATGTGGGGGCCATCACCACGCTGATCGTGTTCGGGATCATGGTCTCCAACCTCCAGGATCTGAAGGCCGGGGGTCGGGGCGTGTGGGCCAGGGTGGTGCGGAATTTGGCCTCTTTCCGCCGGGGGCTGGTCCCCCTGGTGGCGGCCGCGGGCTTCGCCATCTTGATGCTGGTCATCTACCGCCAGAGCCTCTGGCCGGCGGAGGCCCCGCCTGCCTCTGGGTCCAACCTGGCGACTGTTGGGAGGCTCCTCTTCACCGAGTATGTGGTCCCCTTCGAGATCGCCTCGGTGATCTTGCTGGCGGCCGTCTTGGGCGCGGTGGCCCTCTCCCGCCGGGATGATCAGCCGCCCGCCGGGAGCACCGGCCAGGCCGCCCCGGCCGCCGAGCGGAAGGAGGGTCGCTGATGGTTCCCCTGCCCTATGTCTTGGGCTTGGCGGCCCTGCTCTTCTCCCTGGGCCTGTACGGGGTCCTCACCCAGCGGAACGCGGTCCGGATCCTCATGGCCATTGAGCTGATGCTCAACTCGGTCAACCTGAACCTGGTCGGCTTCGCTCGGTATTTGGAACCCGACCGTCCCGGCGGCCAGCTCTTCGCCATCTTCGTCATGACGGTGGCGGCGGCGGAGGTCGCCGTAGCGCTGGCGATCATCCTGGTGATCGCCCACCGGCGGGACGACGTGGATATCGACAAGATCAACCTTCTCAAGTGGTAGGTGACGAAGATGGCTGGTCTGGCGTGGCTCATCCCGCTCCTGCCCCTGGCGAGCTGGCTTTACATCGGCTTGCCGAGCCACCGCGCCTCCACCCGCTACGACCGGGTCGGGATCGGGGCCGTGGGGATCGCGTTCCTGCTGAGCCTGGGGGTCCTCTGGGACGTGATCCGGGGCGGCAGCGCGGCAGCCTCGTTCACCTGGGCCGTGCACGGGTCCACGGCCATCACGATCGGCTACCAGGTGGACGGTCTCACCGCGGTGATGCTGGTGGTCGTCACCTTGGTCAGCCTGATGGTGCAGGTCTACTCGCTCGGCTACATGCATGGCGACCGCCGCTACAAGCGGTACTATGCGGTCCTCTCCCTGTTCACCTTCGCCATGCTGGGCCTGGTCCTGGCCGACAACCTGCTCCTCCTCTACATCTTCTGGGAGCTGGTGGGGCTCTCGTCCTACCTCCTCATCGGCCACTGGTTTGAGGATCCGGCCAACGTCCGGGCGGCCAACAAGGCCTTCCTCACCACCCGGGCCGGGGACGTGGCCATGTTTATCGGCATCATGATCCTCTTCAGCCAGACGGGCACCTTCGCCTTCGGCGAGCTGGGCGAGCTGGCCCAGGCGGGCGCCATCTCCGCCCAGGCCCTGGCTCTGGGGGCGATCCTTCTCTTCGCCGGCGCCGTGGGCAAGTCGGCCCAGTTCCCGCTCCACGTCTGGCTGCCCGACGCCATGGCCGGCCCCACGCCGGTGAGCGCGCTCATCCACGCGGCCACCATGGTCGCCGCGGGCGTCTACCTGGTCGGGCGGGCCTATCCGGTCTTTGCCGCCTCGCCTGAGGCGATGCAGGTGGTCGCCTGGATCGGCGGCATCACCGCCATCTTTGCCGCGACCATGGCCCTGGTCCAGGCCGACATCAAGAAGGTGCTGGCCTACTCGACGGTCAGCCAGCTGGGCTACATGATGCTGGGCCTGGGCCTGGGTGGGTACACCGCGGGGCTCTTCCACCTGATCACCCACGCCTTCTTCAAGGCCCTTCTCTTCCTGGGGTCGGGCTCGGTCATCCATGCCACCGGCACCCAGGATATGCACCAGATGGGTGGGCTGATCCGGAAGATGCCCATCACCGGCTGGACCTGGATCATCGGCTCGGCGGCTTTGGCGGGCATTCCGCCCCTGGCCGGCTTCTGGAGCAAGGATGAGATCCTGCTGACGGCCTACTACGCCAACCCCACCCTCTTCTGGATCGGGGTGGTGGCGGCGGCCATGACGGCCTTCTACATCACCCGGGCCACCTGGCTCACCTTCTTTGGCGCGCCGCGCGATGCTGAGCGGTACGCCCAGGTCCAGGAGTCGCCCCGGGTAATGACGGTCCCCTTGGTGATCCTGGCGGTCCTGGCAGCCACCGTCGGCTTCCTGGGGGCTCCGCCCTTGGGCGCCCCCTTTGCCCAGCTGGTCCACTTCGGTGAGGTCCATCACCTGGAGATGACCAGCGTGGTCACCTGGGGCGTGACCGCGGCGTGGGTCCTGGGGGTCCTGGTGGCGCTCGCCATCTACGCGGGCGGCTGGATCTCCCGGCAGCGGATCATCAGCGGGCTCCGCCCGGTCTACACCCTGCTCAAGAACCGGTACTACATCGACGACGCCTACGACTACCTCTTCGTCAAGGGGAGCATCGGGCTCGCCTACGTGGTGGGCTGGCTCGACCGGGTCGTGGTGGACGGGATCGTCAACGGGGTGGCGGCCATCACCCGCTGGTTTGCCGACGCCACCGGGCTCTTTGACCGCGAGGTGGTGGACGGCGCCGTCAACGGCGTGGCCGATGGGGTCTCCGTTGGCTCCCAGGCGTTCCGGCGCCTGCAGAGTGGTCTTGTTCAGTCCTACATCCTGGCCATGGCTGTGACCGTGGTCCTGGGGCTGGCGATCTTTGTCATAGGGGGATAAGCGGCGATGCTGACGGCCCTAGTCTTCACGCCCCTGGTGGGGGCCTTGGTCATCCTCTTCATGAACAAGGAGAAGGAGCAGCAGATCCGCCGGACCGCGCTGGCCTTCTCCCTGATCCCGCTCCTCATCGTCCTGCTCATGGCCTTCCAGTTCGAGCCTGGGGCGGGGATGCAGTTTGTGGAGCGGTATGAGTGGATCCCGAGCATCGGGGTGAGCTACTACCTTGGCACCGACGGGATCAGCTTCCCCATGCTCGTGGTGACCGCGCTGGTGACGCCCCTGGCCATCCTGGCCTCCTTCTCCATCACCCACCGGGTGAAGGAGTTCTTCGCCCTCTTCCTCCTCCTGGAGACGGGGATGCTGGGGGTCTTCGTGGCGCTGGACTACTTCCTCTTCTACATCTTCTGGGAAGTGGTCCTGGTCCCCATGTACTTCCTGATCGGCATCTGGGGTGGGCCCCGGCGCCAGTACGCCTCCATCAAGTTCTTCATCTACACCCTGGCGGGCAGCGTGGTGATGCTGGTCGGGATCCTGGCCCTCTACTTCGCGAGCGGCCTGGGAACCTTCGACATGCTGGCCATCGCGGAGCACGGCAGGCTCGGCCGGTTCGACCCCACCTTCCAGGTCTGGGTCTTCCTGGCCCTCTTCTTCGGCTTCGCGGTCAAGGTGCCCATCTTCCCCTTCCACACCTGGCTGCCTGACGCCCACGTGGAGGCGCCCACCGGCGGCTCCATGGTCCTGGCCGGTGTGCTCCTGAAGATGGGAACCTACGGCTTCTTCCGCATCGCCGTCCCCACCCTGCCGGAGGCGGCCGCCCAGTTCGCCTTCCCCATGGCCCTTCTGGGTGTGATCGCCATCGTCTACGGGGCCCTGGCGGCCATGGCCCAGCCGGACCTGAAGAAGATGGTGGCCTACTCCTCCATCAGCCACATGGGCTACGTGGTCCTGGGGATCGCCGCGGGGGTGGCCGGCGGGAGCACCATGGCCATGAACGGCGCCCTCTTCGTCATGGTCTCCCACGGGATCATCTCCCCGCTCATGTTCTTCCTGGCGGGCACCATGGTCTACGAGCGGACCCACACCCGGATGATCCCCGAGATGGGCGGTCTCTGGAGCCAGGTGCCCGTGGTGGGGACCGTCTTGGCCTTCGCCGCCTTCGCCAACCTGGGGCTGCCGGGGCTGTCAGGCTTTGCCGGTGAGTTCTTCACCTTTGTCGGCAGCTTCCCCGTCTACACCACACTGGTGATCGTGGGCGCCTTGGGCCTGATCCTGACCGCGGGGTACCACCTGTGGATGATGCAGCGGGTCCTTTTGGGTGAGCCCAAGGGGAGCCCCGGCGGGATGGTGGACATCACCGGACGGGAGCTGGTGGTCAGCGTGCCCCTGATGGCCCTCACCCTGGCCCTGGGGATCTTCCCGCCCCTCCTCCTGGATCTGGTCAACCCCTCGGTGGTGGCGCTGATCAACCAGGTGCAGCTCGCGCTGGGAGGCTTCTGAGCCATGGCCGTCACGGGTATGAACTTCACCCTGCTCTTGCCTGAACTGATCCTGGTGGCCACCGGGATCCTGCTGGTGCTGCTGGATCTGTTCACGGAGCAGAAGCGGGTGCTGGTCTACGCGGGGCTGGCAGGGGTGCTCGCATCCCTGCTGGCCCTGATCCCCGGCTTCGGCACCACCGCCTCCATCTGGGCTGACATGATCCAGGTGGACAGCCTGGCCGGCTTCTTCAAGATCGTCTTCCTGGCCGTCACTGCGCTGGCCCTCCTGGTCTCCCTGGAGTACGTGGAGCGGCGCCAGATCCAAGCCGGGGAGTTCTACGCCCTTCTCATCTTCGCGACGGTGGGCATGTTCCTCATGGCCAGCTCCCTGAACCTCCTGGTCATCTACCTGGGGCTGGAGCTGGTCGCCATCGCGAGCTACGCGCTGGTGGGGCTCTTGAAGCAGGACGGGCGGTCGGTGGAGGCCTCCATCAAGTACCTCCTGGTGAGCTCGGCCACCTCCGCCGTCTTCCTCTTCGGCATCTCCCTGGTCTACGGCACCACGGGAAGCCTCGCCCTGCCCCAGATCGCCCAGGCCCTGGCGGCGGGCGCGGCCAGCCAGCCCGTCCTCTTCGCGGGCATGCTCTTCCTCTTGGCGGGGCTGGCCTTCAAGGTGGCCGCCTTCCCCTTCCACATGTGGGCGCCCGACACGTACGAAGGCTCCCCCACGCCCATCTCCGCCTTCCTGATCACGGGGGCTGAGGCGGCGGGCTTTGCGGCGCTGCTGCGGGTCTTCCTGGTGGGGCTGCCCGGGCTGGCCGATGCGTGGACCACCATCTTTGCGGCCCTCTCGGTCCTCACCATGACCTACGGTAACGTGACCGCCATCAGCCAGACCAAGATCAAGCGGCTCATGGCCTATTCGGCCATCGCCCAAGCGGGGTACGTCCTGGTGGGTCTGGCGGTGGCGACGGGCCAGGGCACCGCGGCCATGCTCTACTACCTCCTGGTCTATGCCTTCATGACCGTGGGCGCCTTTGCCGTCATCATCCTGGTGGCCAACAGCGGCGCCGGCGAGGAGATCAGCGACTTCCGGGGCCTGAGCCAGCGGTCGCCCTTCTTCGCCTGGGCCTTGGTCATCTACTTCCTCTCGCTGATCGGCATCCCGCCCACCGCCGGCTTCTTCGGCAAGCTGAACCTCTTCAGCGCCGCCATCGCCGCGGATATGACTTGGCTGGCGGTGGTCATGGTGATCAACAGCGTCATCTCGGCGCCGTACTACTTCAAGGTGATCCGGACCATGTTCCTAGAGGAGGCGGCCGAGGCCGAGCCCGTGCGGGCGCCCGCCAGCCTCACCTGGGCGACGGCCATCACGTTGGTGGTCACCATCCTGCTGGGGCTGGTCCCCGACCAGGTCTACAGCTGGGTCCGCCTGGTGGCCGGGGCCCTCTGACCCTCCAGCGCTGGAGGCGGATCGAACGACCAACGAAGCCCCTGGGCATCAGCCCAGGGGCTTTCTTGATCTTCCTCTCTCTCGTCTCGCTCGGCAAGGCTTTTGGCACCTGGAGGCCCTGCCCCGCCCTCGGCCCGCTGGGTGCGGAGACGGGGCGGGAACGGGTGGGATCAGCCAGCCCGCCCCTTCCCCTCCTGGTTGGCCTCGGCCAAATCATCCCGGACGCTTCCGGCCGCCAGGGCCACCCCGCTCCGGTGGGCCGCCTGGGCGATCATGTGGGTGCTGACGGGCGAGATAAAGAAGATGAGGGCCACCGCCGCCAAAGGGCGGATCATCACCACCCCGTGCTGGAGGGAGGCGAGCCAGGTCACGCCCAGACCCAAGAGTAGGATGGCCACCGTGCCCACGATCCCTGAGGCGTGGAGCCGGTTGTAGACGTCGGGGAACCGGATGAGGCCGATGGACCCCAAGAGCATCCAGAGGGCCGCGATGAGGATGAGGAGTTCAGCGGCGGTCTCCATCGATGGGCCACCCCTTCCCCAGGTAGTTGGCCAGGGCCAGCGTCCCCACGAAGGAGACAGCCGCCAAGACCAGCATGGCGTCGAAGAAATCGCCCCGAGCGCGCACGCTCCAGACACCCATGATGGCCACCAAATGGACCCCGGCCGCCTCCAAAGCCATGGCCCGGTCCGGCGCCGTGGGGCCCAGGATCACCCGGGCCAGGGCCAGGGCCAAGGAGAGGCCCAAGACCGCCAGGGCGAGATCGAGGAAGGTCATCGTTCCCACACCTCCCGCACCAGCCCCTCAAAGAGCTGCTCTGACTGGGCCACGCTCTCCGGGTCCTTCAGGTCCACCGCGTGGACGTAGAGCCGGCTCCGGTCGGGAGAGAAGCAGACGGAGACCGTTCCCGGGGTGAGGGTGATCAGGTTGGCGACCGTCACCCGTTGCCAGTCCGACAGGGCCGTGACGGGCACGGCCACAATCCCCGGCTGGCGGCCCCGGGGATCGAGGATGAAGCGGCTCACCCACAGGGCCGACTTCAGCTGCTCCCACAAGAGCCGGGCCACCAGCTTCACGGCGCCCCAGGGGGCGCTCAGGTAAAAGCGGCGGCCGTCCTGGCGGACCACCAGCCACGTCAGAAGGGCGCCCACCCCAAAGCCGGCCAGCAGGTTGAGCCAGGAGAAGGGCTCAAAGAAGGAGGCCCAGAGGAGAGCGACCGTCAGGTTCATGAGGAGTTGTCCCATACCTCCACCCCTCCTTGGGGGCGTCTAGAGTCCGGCGTGGGCCAAGACGGCAGCCGCCTGCGGCCCGAGGACGGCGGCCACATACCGGGCCGGATCCATCAGCTCGAGCGCGGTGGCGTAGCTGTAGTCGAAGACGAAGGAGGCGCCCAGACCCATGCCGACCGAGATGAGGAGCAACGCGGCCGCAGGCCACACCAGCGGCGAGGTGGCCCGGGCGTCCAGCCGCCGCTCACCCCGGTCCGGCCCCCAGTAGACGTAGCGCCAGATCTTGATCATGGAGAAGAGGGTCAGGAAGCTCACGGCCACGCTGATGGCGACCACCAGGTACCCTCCCGCCTGCAGGCCGCCCACCATCAGGGCCAGCTTGCTGAAGAAGCCCGAGAAGGGCGGCATCCCCGCGAGGGACAGACCGCTCATGAAGAAGACCGCGGCCAGGACTGGATGGCTCCTGAGCAGGCCGCTCATCCGCTCCAGGTGGCTGGTCCCCGTCACCTCTTCGGTGGCCCCGGCGGTCAGGAAGAGCCCCGTCTTGATCACCATGTTGTGGACGATGTGGTAGATGCCGCCGGCCAAGGCGACGGGCGTGTAGAAGCCCAGCCCCATCAGCATGTAGCCGATCTGGCTCACGATGTGGAAGGCCAGGATCCGCTTGAAGTCCATCTGGGCCACGGGTCCCAGCACGCCCAGGACCATGGTGAAGCTGGCCAGGACCAGGAAGAGCCCGTGATGGGTGACGCTCACCTGGCCCACGAAGATCAAGGTGAAGACCCGGAAGAGGGAGTAGATCCCCACCTTGCTCAAGAGGGCCGCGAACAGGCCGGCGATGGCCGTCGGTGCGGTGGGGTAGCTGTAGGGCAGCCAGAAGTAGAGGGGGAAGATGGCCGCCTTCAGCCCGAAGACCACCACGAAGACCACCGCGATGACCAAGAGCCATCCCTGATCGGGGGCGCTGGCCACCTTGACGGCCAGGTCGGCCATGTTGACCGTGCCCAGGGTCCGGTAGAGGATGGCCACCCCTACCAGGAAGAAGGCGGAGGAGAGGGTGTTGATGATGACGTACTTCAGGCCCTCCTGGAGCTGGAAGCGCTCCCCGCCCAGGGTGAGGAGGACGAAGGAGGCGAGGAGTGTCACCTCATAAAAGACGAAGAGGTTGAAGAGGTCCCCGGTCAGGAACGCGCCGTAGACGCCCGCCAGCTGGACGTGGAAGAGCGGGTAGAAGAAGGCCCGCTGCCGCGCCTCATCCAGGGAGCGGACGGCGAACCAGAAGGTGATGGCCCCGACCACGCCTGCGACCAGCACCAAGAGCACGTTGAGCCGGTCGGCGACGAAGAGGATACCGTAGGGGGCCGGCCAGTCCCCCGCCCGGTAGACCAGAGGCCCCTCCCGCAGGACCGTGGTGAAGAGGATCAGATCGGCTACGAGGGCGGCCAGCACGCCGGCAGCCCCCACGGCCCGCTGGTAGCGGAGGCGGCCGTGGCCCAAAATCAACAGGACGGCGAAGAGAAGGCTGACCACCACCGGCAGGACAGGCAGGTTGCTCAACGGCGCCAGTTGGAGATTACTCATGGGGTTCCTCCACGCTCCGAAGATCTTCCATGTCGTCGCTCCCCCGGCTCTGGATGGCCTTGTAGGCCAGAACCAGGACGAAGGCGGTGCTGGCGAAGCCGATGACGATCGCGGTCAGGATCAGGGCCTGGGGGAGCGGGTCGGTGTAGGCCAGCCCCCCGCCGGCCGTGGGGATCCCCCGCCCCACAATGGGCGGCCCGCCTCGCTTCACGCCACCGGAAATGAAGAGCATCAGGTTGGTGGCATGGGAGATGAGCATCGTCCCCAGGACGACCCGGAGCACCTCCCGCTGGAGGAGCAGGTAGACGCCGGCACCCACCAGCAGCCCGATGACCAACGAGGTCAGGAGTTCCACGGCTCGCCCCCCTCTCCTTCCGGCCGGCTCCCCACCCGGACCTCTCCGGCTCCAGGGGCCGCCGGTGCCTCCCGCCCGGCGCCGGCGTCATCCTCCTCCTCGTCCCCACCCCGGTCGCCGGAGATGTTGAGGATGACCGACTGGGTGGTCCCCACCACCACCAGGAAGACCCCCAGGTCGAAAAGCTGGGCCGTGGTCAGCTCCACCTCCACGCCGCCGAGAAGGACCGTGCCAAAATAATGGGTCAGGAACGGCTGGCCCAGCACAAGGCCGATGAGGCCTGTCCCCGCCGCGCAGAAAAGACCAAGGCCGATGAGAACCCACCCGGGCACGGGGATGTACTTGGCCCCCGCACTGCGGCCGCCCACCACCGCCTGGAGCACCAGGGCGGAAGCGGCCACCAGGCCGGCGATGAAGCCGCCTCCGGGCTCGTGGTGGCCCCTCAAGAAGAGGTAGAGGGCCAAGGCCAGGATGAGCGGTGTCGCGAGCCGGGCAATCATCCGCGGGATGAAGGCGTCCATCAGAGCCCCTCCCCCTCCTGCCTCTCAGCCGCCTCCCGCCGGGTCCGGCGGATCCGGCTGCCGACCAGCATGTAGACGCCGAGGGCGGCGATGGAGAGAACCGTGATCTCGCCCAAGGTATCCAGCCCGCGGAAGTCGACCAGGATCACGTTGACGATGTTCCGCCCGCCGCCCAAGGGCAGGCTGTTTTCGATGAAGTACTGGGAGATCGGCTCAAAGAGCTGGGTCCCGTTGGCCCGGATGGAGAGCCAGCTGACCATCGCCCCCGACAGGACCGCGACGGCCAGGTTGAGGCGCCGCCGTCCGGCCGCCACGGGCTTGCGCTCCAGCTTGGGGAAGTGGACGAAGGCCAGGAGCAGGAGCACCACCGAAACCGACTCCACCACCAGCTGGGTCAAGGCCAGGTCGGGCGCCTGCCAGTGGACCCAGAGGAGGACCACCGAGTAGCCGACCACGCCCAGGGTGATGATGGCAGCCAACCCGCTCCGGGTCCGAACCACGAAGAGGGTGCCGGCCACCATCGCCGCCAGGAGGACCAGCTCCACCACCGTGGGCGACGCCAGATCCAGCGGCCGCAAGGCAAAGCCGCCGTTGGCCAAGACGGTCCCGCCCACCAGGACGACGAAGGCGATCAGGATGTAGAGCAGGTAGTCGGCCAGGCGACCCGTCATGTGGCGGTCGGTCACCCGCTGGGCCAGGCCCATGAGGCCGTTGAGGAAGGCCTGGTACGCCCGCTCCGCGGTCCAGCGGGTGGTGAGTCGCTCCAGGAGGGCCCGCAGCCGGTGCCGCGCCGGGTAGAACGCCAGAGCCCCCACCAGGGCTGTGGCGCTCATGAGGAAGGGCGCGTTCACCCCATGCCAGAGGGCGGCGTGGATCTCCACCGGTTGACCCGCCAGGGCGGAGGCGGCCGGATCAATGAGGGAGCCTGTCACCAGATGGGGTCCCAATCCCACCAGCACCGCCACCGCGGTGAGGAGCCCGGGGCTGAGGAGCAAGGCGGGCGACGCTTCCCGGGCCGGACGAGGCGTGGTCCCCCGGGCCTGACCGTCGAAGACCTCATGGAAGAGGACGAAGGAGTAGAGGGCCGTGAGCAGGCTGGCCACCGTGGCCACCCCGGGCAGGAGCCACGCCAGGCCGCCCATCAGGCTTCCCGCCTCCACCAGGCTGGTGAAGATCAGCTCCTTGCTGATGAAGCCGCTCAGCAAGGGAACCCCGGCCAGGGAGAGAGCGCTCAGGGTCATGAAAGCCGCGCTCCAGGGCATAGCCCGCCGCAACCCGCCCAGCTTGGCCAGGTCCCGGGTGCCCGTCTCGTGGTCGACGATGCCCACCACCAGGAAGAGGGCTCCCTTAAAGGTGGCGTGGTTGAAGAGGTGGAAGGCGGCCGCGCCCAGCGCCCCCGGCGTGCCCAGCCCCAGGGCGGCCATGATGAACCCCAGCTGGGAGACGGTCGAGTAGGCCAGGAGCGCCTTGAGATCCCGCTGGCGGAGCGCGGTGTAGGACCCCACCAGCATGGTGAGCAGCCCCACGACCACCACCGGGTAGGTCCAGGCAGCGGTGCCGCCCAGAACCAGGCTGAGCCGACCCACCAAGTAGAGCCCCGCCTTGACCATGGTCGCCGAGTGGAGGTAGGCGCTGACCGGTGTGGGCGCCTCCATGGCCGACGGCAACCAAATGTGGAAGGGCACCTGGGCCGACTTGGTGAAGGCGCCCGCCAAGATCAGCCCGACGATCCACGGGTAGAAAGGATGGGCCTGGATCTCCGACGCCTTCAGGGCCAGCTCCCGCACCGAAAGGGTGCCCGCGCTCAAGGAGAGGAGCAGGAGGCCCACCAGCATCGCGAAGCCGCCGATGACGGTGATGACGAGCGCTTTCAGGGCGCCCTCCCGGGAGGCCTCCCGCTCGTGCCAGTACCCGATGAGGAGAAAGCTGCTGATGCTGGTCAGCTCCCAGAACATGTAGAGCACCAGCAGGTTCTCCGCGAAGACGACGCCCAGCATGGAGCCCATGAAGAGGAGCAGGTAGAGGACAAACTTCGAGTGATCCTCGTCAGGCCCCAGGTAGAAGCGGCTGTACCAGAGGACCAGCGTCCCGATCCCCGCGATGAGGAGGGCGAAGAGCAAGGACCAGCCGTCCAGCCGGAAGCTCAGCGCCAGGCCCAGCTCCTCGATCCACCCGTGGCTCCACACGAGCCCCCCAGGGGGCAGGGCACCCACCTGGGCCACCAGCCACGCGAAGATGGCCAGCGGCACAGCCAAAGCGACGGAAGCCAGCTTCGAACCCGCCCGGTGGCCGAACAAAGCCACCAGACCCGCAGCGACGAAGGGCAGCGTCAAGACCGTTGGCAGCATCGGATCCTCATTTCCTGTCGTCCTCGACGGGAAGGACTATCGTTCTTCGTTCCTATCGACAGGGGACGCCCCTGCCCTGAGGCCTCCGGGAGAAGAATCCCCCATTGGACCTCCGGAAGACGCTTCATGAGGAGAACGAGCAGACCGACGGCTAAGGCACCAGGGCTTCCGCCAGCGGCTCGTCGGCCTCGTCGTCCCCTTCCCCTTCCTCACCCTCCACCTCCACCACTCCCTGCTCCCACTCCAGGAAGGCCAGGGCCAGGTCGTCCTGGACCGTGTGCGCCACCAGCGGCACCCCGGTCCGGTAGGCCGCCTGGGCCACCACATGGCTGCTGACAGGAGAGGTGAGGAAGATGATCAGAATGATGAGAAGGGGCTTCAGGAACAACTTTCCGTGCACGAGGGAGCCCAGGATGGACAGGCCGCCCCCAAGGAGAAGCGCACCGCCTGAGGTGGAGATGGAGGCGGCGTGCAGCCGGTTGTACACATCCTGGAACTTGAAGGTCCCGTAGCTGCTGATGAGCAGCACCAGGGCCCCCAGGAGAATCATGACTTCAGCCACGATCATCATCGACAGGCCGCCCCTTCCCCAGATAGTTGGCGATGGCAACGGTCCCCACGAAGGAGATGGCGGCCAAGACCAAGGCCGCATCCATGAACTCGGTGTGGCCGCTGCGGAGGCTCCAGGTCCCCATGATGGCCAGGAGGTTCACCCCCGCGAGCTCCAGACCCATCGCCCGGTCGGCGGCGGTGGGGCCCAGCACCACCCGGGCGAAGGCCAGCGCCAACGAGAGGCCGAGAACGGCCAGAGCCACATCCAAGAGGACGCTCAATCCCACACCCCCCGCACCATCCGCTCGAACAGCCGCGCCGACGCAACCATGTGGCCGCGCGGGTTCAGATCCAGCACATGGACGTACACCCGCGATCGGTCCGGCGACAGCATGGTCGAGACCGAGCCGGGGGTGTAGGTGATCATGTTGGCCACCATCAACTTCTGCCAGGGTTTCTCCACTTCGAAGGGGATCTCGATGATGCCAGGCTCGGGCCGGCTGCGAGGGTTGAGGATCGTCCATGCCACGTCGATGGTTCCCTTCACCTGTTCCACCAAGAAACGGAGGATAAACCAGATGACGCCCCCCACCGCGCTCAGGTAGAAGCGTTGCCCCGTTGCCCGGGCCGTGAGCCAGGTGAGGACCGCCCCAACCCCAAACCCCAACACGGCCGTCGAAAGGGTGTACGATTCGGTGACCACGATCCAGGCCAGGGTTACGACCAGATTGAGGAGAAGCTGGCCCACGCTATGGCTCCTTCCCGAGTGGTGTTCCGAACCCTCAGCCGCACAAGCTTGGCTGGGCCTCTGCCCGAGGCGCGGAGAACCAGCAGATGGTGCCTGCCCGTTGCGTGTCGGCCCCACAAGGCTTCCGGGGCGCTGCCAGAAGGTCCGGCAGCGGCACATGGAGGAAATCGGAAACGTGCCTGTGGACGCGCCTCGAAAAGGGTGGAAGACACTCCTAGTGTACGGTACAGAAGTGTTCCCGTCAAGTTTTAGGCCATTTTGGGCGGTCTTTGCCGGCCCCGGAGAGGCGTTCTCAGGCTGGAGTTCACAGGCAGGGGTTGGGCCGTAGGGACCGGCACCCGGGGTGCGGACAACGAGAAAGGCCCTTCGGAACCTGCTTCCGAAGGGCCTTTAGCCCAGGCAATGTGGCATCGGGGAGCCAAACAAGAAGCCCACCGGAAAACCGCTTCCGGTGGGCTTTTGCCTTGGTGGACCCGAGGGGATTCGAACCCCCGACCTCCGCGTTGCGAACGCGGCGCTCTCCCAACTGAGCTACAGGCCCGCAGCAAGGCCTAGTATACACCGACCGCGGCCGGGACGCAAGCTCAAGTTCAATCTTGGTGCCGCGGGTCGAAGGCGTCCCGCACCCCATCCCCCAGGAAGCTCCAGGCCAGGACCGATGCGGCGATAAAGAAGCCCGGCGCCAAGATCCACGGGTAGCGGCTGAGCGCGGCCAGGTTCTGCCCGTCGCTCAGCATCAACCCCCAGCTGGCTTGGGGCTCCTGAATACCCAGCCCGATGAAGGAGAGGCTCGCCTCCGACAAGATGAACCCGGGCAGCTGGATGGTCATGGAGACGATCAGGTAGGAGAGGGTGTTGGGGATGATGTGCCGGCGGATGATCCGCCAGGTGCTGGCTCCCGCCGCCCGAGCCCCTTCGACGAACTCCTGGGCCCGCAAGGAGAGGACCATCCCCCGGATCACCCGGGAGAGGCCTGCCCAGCCGATGAACCCGATGATCACCGTCACCAGGAAGAACCGGGTGGTGGAGGACAAGCCCACGGGCAGAATGGCCGAGAGGGCCACCAGAAGGTAGAACTGGGGGATGCTGATGATGATCTCGGCGATCCGCATCATCACGTTGTCCACCTTGCCCCCGAAGTAGCCGGAGGTGGCCCCGTAGACCAAGCCGATGGTGGTGCTGATCAGGATGCCGATGACCCCCACGAAGAGGGTCCGGCGCCCCCCGTACCAGATCCGGGAGAGGATGTCCCGCCCGTACAGGTCGGCGCCCAGGGGGTAGATCACCGCCGGCGGATCGACCCCGTACAGGTGGATGTCCGTCTCAAACAGGCCCAACACCTTGTAGCGATGGCCCCGCACGAAGAACTTGATGGGGAACTTCCCCAGGGAGGGATCGGGCTCGTAGCGGTGCAGGCCCCGGTCCACCTTCGTGTAGGCATAGACGTAGGGCCAGGTGAGCCGCCCGTTCTCATCCCGGAAGTGGATCTTGGTGGGCGGCAGGTAGAACAGGTCCCGGTTGGTCTGGCCCTCCGGGTAGGGCGCAAAGAACTCGGCAAAGATGCAGATGACGTGCAAGACGATCAGGAAAACGCCTGCCACCATGGCCACCCGGTTCCGGCGGAGCCGGCTCCAGGCGATGGCCATGGGCGACCGGGACTGGATCCCTGCTTCAGCGGGCACCTGCGGCAGTTGAGCTTCCACGGCTGGCGACGACATGGCGAGCCTCCTCCGTAGCTGGGGTCAATCGTACCGGATCCTGGGGTCGGACACCGCCAAGAGCACGTCGGCGATTAGGTTGCCGATGACCAACAAAGCACCGCCGACCAGGAGACTCCCCATCACCAGCCAGTAGTCCCGGCTTAAGACAGCACCCAGGATCAGCTTGCCGAGGCCAGGGTAGTTGGTCACCTGCTCGGTCAGGGCCGCGCCGCTCAGGATCATCCCCAGGTCGAACCCAAAGAGGGTGATCAGCGGGTTGAGGGCGTTCCGCAGGGCGTGCTTGTAGATGACCGATCGCTCCGGGAGGCCCTTGGCCCGGGCCGTCCGGACGTAGTCCTGACGGAGCTGGTCCAAGAGCTGGGCCCGCATGTACCGGGAGACGGAAGCGATCTGGGAGGTGGCCAGCACCGCCACGGGGATGATCAGGTGCCGGATCCGGTCGACCACCCGCTCGGGCCAGGTCATCCAGGCGTAATCGATGCTTGTCGCCCCACCCACCGGCAGGGGCCACTGGTAGACCACCACCAGGTAGAGCAGGATCAGGGCCAGGAAGAAGTTGGGAATGGAGAGGCCCACGTAGGAGAAGAAGCTGAAGATCCGGTCCCCCACGGAGTACTGGCGGACCGCCGAGTAGATGCCGATGGGGATGGCAATGATCCAGGCCAGCAGGCTGGCGCTGACGGTGAGGAGGATGGTGTTGAGGGCTCGGGAGCCGATGAGGTAGGCAACGGGCGCGTTGTACGAGAAAGAGCGGCCCATATCCCCGTGAAAGACCATGTTCTTCAGCCAGACCAGGTACTGGACCAGGGGCGGCTGGTCCAGGCCAAACTGGCGGGCCATGGCCTCCAGCGTCTCAGGCCGAATCTGAGGGCTCATCCGGAACTGATCCAGAAAGCTGCCCGGGGCAAGCTGCATGATGAAGAAGCTGACGATGCTGATCCCCAGCAGCATGGGGATCAGGTAGAGCAGCCGGCGTGCGATGTAGCGGAACATGACTTCACCCTCTCCACGGCCTGGGACAGGCCATGAACGCCACCCCAGAGCCCGGAAGCAGGGAGCCCTCGCTCCCCGCTTCCGGACCGTGGGATGGTTCGGTTCGCTTCGTTCCGACCGACTACCGGTCGAGCCAGATCTCTTCGACGTTCCAGAGCGCCTCGAAGGCCACGTTGGCCGCGTAGGCGGTGGGCCGGTAGTTCTTCAGCTCAGGCACGTAGACCTGGTAGCTGTTGGGAACCACCGTGTAGATGAGGGGCTGCTGCTCGCCGGCGATCTCCTGGTACCGGTAGTAGAAGCGGATGCGCTCCTCCTCGTCCAGGATCTTGACGCCCTCGTCGAAGATGTAGTCCAGCTCGGCCTCCCAGTCGGTCGCGGGCGACGTCTGCCCGGGCCACCACATGTGGAGCCCACCGCTGGAATGCCAGACGTTCCGGCCGCCGTTGGGATCGATGCCGCCGCCGGTCAGGCCGATGATGATCGCATCCCAGCCCTCGCCGCTGATCAGGTGGTCGACCAGCACGTTGAAGTCGATGGGCCGGAAGTTGACCTTGATGCCCAGCTTGCCCAGGTCCTCAGTGAGGAGGTTCCCGATGGCCTCCCGCTGGGTGTTCCCCGCGTTGGTCAGGAGGGTGAACTCCACCGGGTTCCCGTCGCTGTCGCGCAGGATGCCGTCGGCGCCCCGGGTGAACCCGGCCTCGGCCAGGAGTTCAGCCGCCTTCTCCAGGCTGTAGGGGTACTGAGGCACGTTGGGCGTGTAGAAGAGAGTGTTGGCCGGCGACTCAGGCCCGTAGGCCGGCACCGCCTCGCCGTTGTAGATGGCGTCCGCGATGGACTGGCGGTCCATGGCGTGGGAGACGGCCTGCCGGAACTTGGTGTTGGTGAACCAGTTGATCTTGGGCGCCGGCACCGTGTTGGGGTTCTGGTTGAAGACGACGAACTGGCTGTCGAAGGTGGGCCCCGAGTTGTGGAGGACCGCCCGGAGCCGGCCCGACTCGATCAGCGCGCGGTACTCCGGCGCCTTGGACGCGGGCAGCCCCATCACGTCCAGGTCACCGTTCCGGAAGGCCAGGTCCATCGACTCGAGGCTGTCGAAGGAGCGGATGACGAACCGGGTCAGGTAGGGCAGCTGGTTGCCCTCCTGGTCCACCTTCCAGTAGTTGGGGTTCCGCTGCAGGAGGACATACTCGCCGGGCCGGAAGTCCACCATGCGGTAGGGGCCGGTCCCGATGATCTCACTGGCGGGCGTGGCCACGCTCCAGACCTCGTTGAAGGTCCCAGCCTCGTAGTAGGGCCGCAGGATGTGGGCCGGCACGATGGGGATCGAGATCTGCCGGAGAATGGGCACGAAGACGTCAGGCAGGTGGAAGCGGACCGTGTAGTCGTCCACCTTTTCGTAGGTCAGGGGCTGGCCGGCGACCAGGAGCCCATCCCGGAAGTTGTTGGGGATGTTGGGGTCGTAGACCAGGTCGAACGAGAAGATGACGTCGTCGGCGGTGAGGGGGTGGCCGTCATGCCACGTGACGCCCTGGCGGAGGTAGAAGGTGTAGGTGAGCCCGTCCTCGCTGACCTCCCACTTGTAGGCCAAGCTCGGCACAACCTCGGCCGTGACGCCGTCGACAGCCACGAGGCCTTCGAAGACGTGCTGGAGCACGTCGTTGGAAGAGCTCTCCTTGTACAGGTAGTAGTTGAAGGTCTTCGGGTCCGAGATCTGGCCCGTTCGGAGCGTCCCGCCGTAGCGGCCGATCTCAGGCACCTCGACGACGGCGGGGACCACGCCTTCGGCCCAGGCTCCCGGGCTGAAGACGGCCACCAGCGCCAGTGACAGGACCATCGCGATCCATCGCTTCACCTATACTCGCCTCCTTCGCTTCTTTGATGTGACCCCGCGGTGCGGTCTTGGACGTTGCCCACTTCACCGGGAAGGCATGGCCCCCGGTCCCCTCGCCCGCCTCTCCGGGCAGTGGCCCCGTACCGGACGTCCCATGTTTTGGCTCATGATTCGTCACAAAGCCCGCGCCTCCTTCCGTCCCTCCCCCACCTCCCCTTCTGGCATCCCCTTCCAGCGGCTCCTTCCGGCAGGGCCGGACCTTGGGGTGGCTTGCCCGGCTGGGGGACATCCTACAAGGGGAGGGAGCGCGGTGCCTCTGGAGTTGACGGTGACGGTGCCCATCCTTGGGGGGAGCCTCCCGCCCCTGCCCCCGCGGGCTGTTCCCGAGCGCTGGACCGACGGGTACCCTGCCGGTGAGGCCAGCCTCCACGGCTCCATCAGCCGGGCCGCTCCCCTCGCCCGGGCCGTGGGCCGGGCCCGGCCCGATCCCGCGGGCCTGGACTGGTTCCTGCTGGCGTGGCGGCTCCACCTTCTGGAGCCCACCGACCGGGGGGAGCTCCTGGCCCCCAAGGTCTTGGCCCAGCGCTGGCAGCAGGTGGGCGTCATCCCCTACCCCCACCAGCTGGAGACGGCCCGGCGGGTGGTGGAGGAGCTGGACGGGCGGGCCATTCTGGCAGATGAGGTGGGCCTGGGCAAGACCTTGGAGGCGGGCCTCATCCTTAAGGAGTACTTGCTGCGGGGCCAGGTGGAGCGGGCCCTCATTCTGGTGCCCCCCAGCCTCATCCTTCAGTGGGACCACGAGCTGCGGGAGAAGCTGGAGATCGACCCCGTCATCCAGCGCCACCCGTCAGACTGGGAGCGGTCCGGGGTGATCCTGGGCTCTTTGGATCTGGCCAAGCGGTCCCCCCACCGGGAGATCCTCCTGGAACAGACCTTCGACCTTCTCATCGTGGATGAGGCCCACAAGCTGAAGAACCCCCGGACCCAAAACCACCAGCTGGTGCGGGCCATCCCCCGGACCTACACCCTCCTGGTCACCGCGACCCCCGTCCAGAACGGGCTGGAGGAGCTTTTCCACCTCACCACCCTCCTCCGCCCCGGTCAGCTGGGCACCTACCGAACCTTTCAGGCGGCCTTCATGATCGACCGCCACACGCCCCGGGCGCCCGAGGAGCTCCGGCGGCTCCTGGGCCGGGTGATGATCCGCCACCGGCACCGGGATGTGGCGCAGCGCCTTCCCGAGCGCCGGGTGGAGACGCTGCTGGTGGAGCCGACGCCCGAGGAGCGGGCCCTGTATGAGGCGGTCACCCGTCTGGTCCAGGAAGGATACCGCCGGGTGGGGAACCTCGGGGGCATGCTCCCCTTGATCACCCTCCAGCGGGAGCTGGTCTCGAGTGTGGAGGCGGCCTGTGCCACCCTGGCCAAGATGCGGTCTGAGGGCACCTTGGACCGGGCCACCGCCGACCAGCTCCTGGAGCAGGCCCGGGCCGTGCCCCGCCAGTCCAAGCTGGAACGGTGTCTGGAGCTGATCCGCCAGACCGAAGGCCAGATCCTCCTCTTCACCGAGTACCGGGCCACCCAGCAGCTCCTCATCCAACGGCTCCAGGCGGAAGGCATCGCCGCCCTGCCCTTCGACGGCAGCCTCTCCACCTCCCGGAAGGCGTACGTCCGGGAGGTCTTCCGCCGGGCCGGGCGGGTCTTGGTCAGCACCGACTCGGGGGCCGAAGGGCTCAACTTCCAGTTCTGCCACCAAGTGCTCCACTACGACCTGCCCTGGAATCCCATGCGCCTGGAACAGCGGATCGGGCGGGTCCACCGCCTGGGCCAGACCCGCCCCGTCCAGGTCTGGACCCTCGCCGTCCGGGACACGGTGGAGGCGTACATGCTCTACCTCCTCCACCAGAAGATCCGCCTCTTTGAGGCGGTCATCGGCGACCTGGAGACCATCCTGGCGGGCCACGTCTTTCAGGGCTCCCTCGAAGCGGCCTTCACCCGGGCCCTGGTGGACGCCCGTGACGAGGCGGACCTCCTGGCCCGGCTGGACGCCCTGGCGGACCAAATCCTGGCGGAGCGACGCCGCCTGGAAAGGAGCCGGGAGCGGATCCCATGGCTGTGACCGGCGATCTTGGCTGGCTGGCCCAGGGGGTCCACCTCCTGGGGGGCCGCTGGCAGGCCCTGGAACCCGATCTGATCCAGGTGGAGCTGCCGCCCGAGGGATGGGCCCAGCTGGAGGGCCGGTTCCTCTCCCCCTTCTTTCCCCCGCCGCCGGCCCCGCCCCGCCTCTGGGCCCTGACGGAAGAGGTCTGGCGGGCCCATCCCGAGGCCGAGTGGCTCCTGCCAGGCGGCCGGCGCCTCCACCAGTGGACCCGGCTGGCCGAGGAGCGGGCCCGGGGCCTGGCCGCCCGGTGGGTGGGCGCCGATCCAGCGGACCTCTCCCCCACCCTCATCCTGCTCTGGCGGGTGACGAGCAGCGGCTCCGGGCGCCTGGCCTGGACCCTGGCCACCACCACCCGCTGGCCCGAGGGCCCCGCCTCTGTGGAAGCCCCCAAAGATGACCCCGTTTGGGCGACGTGGGCCCGGGAGGGGCTGCTTGAGCCGGCGACCCCGCCCGCCCGGCCCCGAGGCTTCCGGCGAGCCTTCGCCGTTACCCTGGAGGCCCTGGCCCACTGGCTGGTCCCCCAGGTCCGTTCGTGGGCCCGAAAGCAGCGGGAGCGGTGGGAAGCGGAGCGGGCCCAGCTGGAGGCCTATTACCGGGCGGTGGCCCAGGAGAAGGGTGACCCCTCCTTGGACGAAGAGCTCCGCCGGCAGGTGGAGGAGCTGGAGCGGAACCTGGCCCCTCGCCTGCGGGCCCGGCCCCTTCTGGGACTCCTCCTCTACCTGCCCGAGGAGGCCCACGCCCAGCTCCTGCCGGCTGAGGTCACCCAGGGGCGGAGCCCCGCCCAAAGCCCCTCGGCGGCAGCACTGCAGGCGCGGCAGCAGGATCCCTGAGCCCCGTCGGGCAGGGTGACCTGGCCCGCGCAGGCCGGACAGAAGGGCTCATCGCACCATGAGCACCATCCCGGCGCGCATTCCCGGCAGAAGGGGCGGGAGCAGGTGCAGGGCCGGGCGCAGGCTGGGCAGAGGAGGCGGGGGCACCGGCAGAGGGTGAGCTCCCCCGCCTCCCGGCCGCACCCCTGACAGGCCAGCCCCGTCCACCGGCCCTGGAGGAGGTTCCACGCCGCCTCCACCTCCAAGACGTCGTCCCGCTCCCCGGGAGGTTCGGCCCGCAGGCTCAAGGCGAGCACCAGATGGGGCACCCAGACCAGGGCGGCGGCCAGGGGCTGGACCTCCACGCCGATCCGGTACCGCTCGGCCACCTCCTCCAGCCGGAGCTGCCGTTCCCGCCGGAGACGGGCGAGGGTCTGCGCCAGCTCCGCCCGGAGGTGGACCAGCTGGTCCCAGGCTTGCTGGGGCAGGCCGGCGGGTCCTGCTCCCGGCAGGAGCCGGCGGGCTTGCAGCTCCTGAAGCTGGTGGAGGAGCGCCCGCACCGGCTCGGCCGCCTCTGCCTCCAGGCCCTGGTAGTACCGGTGGAGCCGCTCCTCCTCCCGCTGGCGCCGCCTCCGGACCCGGTCCCGGAAGGAGCCGCCCAGAAGCTCCAGCCACCGGGGGAGGGACCCCTCCACCCCCCGGGCGAGCTGACGCAAGCCGTAGCCCTGTCCCCGGGCTCCGGGAGCGGGCGATGGGAGGGCGCCGGCGGGCAGCCGGGACGGCTCCACCCAGTGCCCCTCCGCGTCGGCCAGCACCAGGAGCCGCTGCTCTTCCACCACGTCGGACCGCCAAAGGACCCGCCAGGCCGCCAAGAGGTTCTGGCGGTACTCCACCCGGGCCTCATCCAGGCGGAGGCGGATGCGGGCAAGCCGAGGCCCGGGTGGCGGGTAGGGCGGATGGGGCCAGGGATCCAGCGGCAACCGGCCCACCGTCCACCGGGGGAGCCCGTCCAGGGCCGCCAGCCAATCCTCCGAAGGCGGCGGCAGGAAGAACTGGCAGGCCCCTGGCCCTCTCCCGGCGACCGGCACCGCCATCACGGCCGGCCTCCCTCGGCCAGGTCCAGCCAGCCCAGGCGCCGGCGGGCAGCTTCGTAGCGGCGGGCCGCCTGGGTGATCCGCTCCCCCACCCGGGCCAGCACCGCCTCAGGGGGCTCGGGACCAGCCAGAACTTGAGCCAGCTCCGCCTCCACGTTGAGGCCCGCGTCCCCCAGGATCAGCTCCAGCTCGCCCACCACCCGTTCGAAGAGGTTCAGCTTCTCCATCAGAAGCCGGAGGATGCTCTCCTCCAGGCTTCCCTGGAGGACCAGGTGGACCACCTCCACGGGCCGGAGCTGGCCGTAGCGGTGGACCCGCCCGATCCGCTGCTCCAGGCGCATGGGGTTCCAGGGGAGGTCCACGTTGATCACCCGCCGGCAAAACTGCAGGTTGTGGCCCACCGAGCCGGCGTCGGTCGCCACCAGCACCCGCCCTTCCCCCCGGGCGAAGGCCCGCAGGACCGCCTCCCGCTCCCGGGAGCCCATCCCGCCGTGGAGGAGCAGCGGCTCCCAACCCTCCTGCCGGAGCCGCTGGGCCAGGGCCACCTGGGTGCCGCGGAACTCGGTGAAGACCAGGGCCGGCTCCGGCTCCTGGAGGAGGCGAACCGCCGCCTCCAGCTTGGTGCTCACCGGGACCTGACGGCACCAGGCCAGCAGCCGGGCCGCCCGCTCCCGTCCCAGCATCCCCCCGCGGCGGCTCAGGCGCTCCAGGGACTGGGCCAGGCTGGCCGGAGAGCTGGCCGCCTGCTTGAGGAGGGTGACCAGGGCCAGGCGGCCCTTTCCCTGGGGGAGGGCGGCCGCCGCCTCCCGGGCCGCGGCCAGGGCCTGGGCCAAGAGGTGGGCTTCGGCCTCGTTGGGCGCCAGCCGCTCCACCCGGACCCGCCGGGGCGGCAGCTCCAGGGCCGCCTCCCGGCGGGTGGTCCGGACCATCACCTCCCGCAGGCGCTCCCGCAGGAGGGGGAGGTTCCGGGGCTCCCGCCGGTCCAGCATGAAGTACCGGCGGAAGGAGGCGAGGGTGTGGAAATGGCCCGGCCGGAGGAGGGTGACCAGGTGGTACAGCTCCCGCAGCTCGTTCTGCATGGGGGTGGCCGTGAGGAGGAGGAGGTACTTCTTCTGGAGCCCGTCCACCAGCCGGAAGCTCAGGGTGGCCGGGTTCTGAAGGCGGTGGGCCTCGTCGACGACCACCACGTCCCACGACCGCTGGGTCAGGAGCTCCCGCACCTCCGGCCGGCGAGCCCGCTCCAGGGTGGTGATCAGCCGGGGCGCCCGGCTCCACGACCGGGTGCCCCCAGGCCGCTCCAGGGGCACCCCCACCCGTTGGGCCTCCCAGAGCCACTGGCCCACCAACCCCGCCGGGACCAGGGCGAGGAGGGTCTGGGCCAGGCCCCGCTCCATCAGCTCCCGGGCCACCAGGAGCGCTTCCACTGTCTTCCCCAAGCCCACCTCGTCGGCCAGGATGGCCCGGCCTTCCAACGGGCCCAGCACCTGCAGGACCGCGCGCCGCTGGTGGGGCAAGAGCTGGAGGGGCAGCGCCTCCTCGCAGAGGAGGCGGTCCCAGCGGCTGGCCGCGGTGGGGAGGGCCACCGCCTCCTGCCAGGCGGCCCGCCCCCCATCCTGCCCCGCGGCGAGGGGCTCCAGAAAGGCTTCCAGCCTCCCCGTGAAAGTGACCGTCACGGGTTCCATGCCGCCCACCTCCGGGACCCGCTCTCCCCTTCAGTCTTCCCCGGGTGGGCGCCCCATGGTTCCGGCCGGCGGGGGCGAGGAGCCTGGAGCCGCGAGGCTAGGGGCCGATGATGCCGAGGAAGGAGCGGCCGGTGGTCGCCTCCTGCTCTTGGAGAACGCTCCGGATCCCGTCGGCCAGAAGCTCCGCCGCCCGCTTGGCCTCCTCCAGGGTGGTGTGGCGGTACTCGCCGATGAAGACCTGGAGCGCGTTGGGGTGGAGGTTGCCGTTGTAGTCGTCGTGCTGGATCTTCACCCCCCGGGAGAGCCCGGGATAGAGCTGGTCCAGCCGGGCCCGGACCGCCTCGGCGAAGGCCAGGTTCTCCTCCGTGTTGGGGTTGGAAAGATCCCCCACCACGAAGAGGATCCGGGCCGTCCGCTTCCCCCCGATCTCCATCACCGCCAGCCCAGGATCGTCCACCTCAGGCAGCGCGTCCCGGTGCACGTCGATGACGGCCCGGATCCGGTCGTTGGCCGCCAGAACCTGCCGGACCGTCTCCCGGCTGTTGGCGTAGGACTGGCCCCAATCGGGGTAGTCGTGGACTTGGGTGGCATGCAGGGTGCGGATGCCCGCGCCGTTGAGCGCCTCGGCCAAAGCCCGGCCCACTTCGGTGATCTGCCCAGGCTTCCCCGAGGCGTGGGCCGGCTCGGGGGCGTAGTTCTCCGTGGCGTGGGTGTGGTAGATGAGCACCTCCGGCACCTGGGAACGGCCCGCGGGCGGGGGCGCCCCTTCGGGGGATCCGGCGGGCCCTCCCTCCTCAGCCCCGCCGGGCTCGGCGGCCGGAGGCGGCACAGGCCGGGCCGGGGCTCCGGGCCCCACCCCGATGAGCCGAGCGGTGATCACCCCGGCGGCTACCAGGATGAGCAGGACCAGGAGCAGGGTCGGCCCCTTGCGGAGGACCGTGCGGGCTGCTGTGGCCATGGACCGTCCTCCTTTCCAGCCCAAAGATATGGGCCGGGCCGGCGGAGTATGTCCCGCCGGCCCGGCCGAGAGGCGACGATCAGGCCACGGCTCGGTTCAACCGGGATCCAACCGTTAGATAGGCAGCCCGTCTCCGGGGTCGCCGGGAGCGAGCGGTGGCCCGGCCGGCCCTTCCTCCACCTGGTCCACCAGGCGCTGGAGGAGCCGGCCCAGCTCCTCGATGGCCTGGCCGTAGCCCGCCCAGTCGCCGGCCCGGAGCCGCTCCTGGGCCCGGCGGTAGACGCTCTCCGCCTGCCGGGCCAAGTCGCCCAGGCCGGCCGCGCCGCTGGGCTCTTCCGGCTGGATCTCGTCCGCCGCGATGTCGGGGAAGGCCCGGGCCACCGCCTCCGCGCCGAAGATCTCCGCCAGGGCCATCTCCAGGGTGGGCTGCATGACCACCTGGTCCCCGTGGGCGACGATCACCCGGGTCAGCTCCGGCAGGTCGCTCTGCTCCGCCTGGAGGAAGATGGGCTCCACGTAGAGCAGGGAGTTCTCAATGGGGATGGCCAGCAAGTTCCCCCGGATCACCCGCGAGCCCCGCTGCCCCCAGAGGGTGAGGAGCTCGGAGATGTACGGATCCTGGTCGATACGGGCCTCGATCTGCATGGGCCCGAAGGTGAGCCGCTCCTTGGGGAAGAGGTAGAGGATGCCCTCCCCGTAGTGCTCACCGTCGTTCCGGGCGGCCAGCCAGCCCACCATGTTGTCCCGCCGGACGGGCGTGAAGGGCATGAGGAGGATGAACTCAGGCCTCTCCTCGCCGGGGAGCTGGGTGATGACGTAGTAAGGCTCCATGGTGGTGGGCCGCTCGCCGTAGATCTCCTGGGGGATGGACCAGGCGTCCTCCCGGTTGTAGAAGACCACCGGATCCTGCATGTGGTAGATGGTCAGCACCTGGGCCAGGATCTGGAAGTAGGTCTCGGGCACCCGCAGGTGGGCCCGGATCGACTCAGGCATGGCCTCCAGGGGCTGGAAGAGGGAGGGGTAGATCTTGGCGTAGGTCCGGGCGATGGGCTCATCGGGCTCCACCAGGTAGAAGGTGACGTCGCCGTGGTAGGCGTCCACCACCGCCTTCACCGAGTTCCGGATGTAGTTCCCCACCCCCCGGACGGGCTGGCTGTAGGGGTACCGGTCCGTGGTGGTGTACCCTTCCACGATCCAGTAGAGCTTCCCGTCGGCCACCACCAGGTAGGGCTCGTCATCGTACTTGAGGAAGGGCGCGATCTTCCGGACCCGGGTGAGCACCTCCCGGTCGAACATCACCCGGCTTTCGGGGGTGATGTCCCGGGAGAGGAGGATCTGGAGGTCGCCGGTGCGGAGCGCGAAGGCGGCCCGGACCAGGGCGTTGCTTAAGGGGACGCCGCCGTGGCCCTGGTAGCGGGTCCAGGCGTTCTGCTCGCCCCGGGGGTAGTCGAACTCTTCAATCCGGGTGTTGACGATGACGTAATCGGTCGTCTGGCGGCCGTAGTAGATCTCCGGCCGCTCCACCACCAGATCACCCTGGGGCGGGATGTTCCAGATAACGAACTCGGGCAGCCCCTGGGGGCTCACCCGGGTGACCGGGCTCATGACCACCCCGTAGCCGTGGGTGTACTGGAGGTGCTGGTTGATCCAGGTAGGGTTCTGGAGCCGGGTGGGATCGATCTCCCGGGCGGCCACCATCACCTGCTGGTAGCGGCCGTCGATCCAGTAGCGGTCCACGTGCATGTCGGGGAAGGTGTAGTAGAGCCGGAAGGCCTGGAGCTGTTGGTAGGTCTGCAGAAGGGGCCGCCAGTCCCAGAGGCGGATGTTCTCCAGGATGCTCCGGTTGCGGGCCAAGGCGTTGGGGTCCAGCCGCGGCGCGGCCTCGAAGACCCGCTCGTCGATCCGGTCCAAACCGAAGGCCTGGCGGGTCATCTGGATGTGGCGCTCGATGTAGGGGCGCTCCCGCACCAGCTCATTGGGCTCCACCACAAACTCCTGCACCAGGCCGGGGACCACCGAGCCCACCACCAGGGAGACACCGATGAGCCCCACCAGCCCCGCCACGATCCAGAGGGTGCCCCGGCGGAAGAGGTTGACCACCAGGCCCGCCGCGACCAGCAGGCTCAAGACCACCAGCAACCGGTTGGCGTTGGCCTGGACCACCAGGTCGGTGTACCCGGCGCCGTAGATGGCCCCCCGGTTGGAGTAGACCAGCTCGTAGATCCCCAGCCAGTAGTCGCCCGTCTTGAGCAAGACCAAAAGGACCAGGAGCACCGTCAGGTGGATCTTGGCCCCCCGCTCCATGTCAGGCCGCCACCCGTCGAACTGGAGCGCGCCCGAGAGGATGTAGACGCTCCCCACCATGAGGAGGACCAAGACCAGCAGGCCAAAGAGGCTGGTATAGACCAGCCGGTAAAAGGGAATGGAGAAGAAGTAGAAGGCCAAGTCCTGCCCGAAGGCCGGATCCACCATCCCCGTCGGCTCACTGTGGATGAAGCGGGCCACCGTCTCCCAGGCGGGGGCCACCCCGCTCGCGTAGAGAAAGCCCAGGACCAGCGAAACGAGCCAGAACAGGGTGCTGAAGGTCCGGACATTCAGCCCCGGGGGCAGCCGGTCCTGGTAGCGGAAGAGGGCCCGGCCCAGCTGGCCCCGGGTGGCGGCCAGGTTGGCGTAGATGAACAGGGCCAGGACCACGCCCAAGCCCAGCCGGATCCCCCACTCCCACCCCAAACGCGTGAGGAGGACGGGCAGCTGGCCCAGGCTCTCAAACCACCACCAGTCGGTGAGAAACCGGGCCGACAGGCTGAGGAGGCTCCCGAAGAGGAGGAACCCCGCGAGAAGGATGAGGCTCGTGTTCCGGGCCAGATTCCCCATGGAGTCACCCTTTCTGACCGACCAACAAACTCATGCCTCGGCCGAGCCGGACGCCTCCCGGAGCAAGCGCTCGAGATCCTCCCGATCGAAGAGGTACTGGGCGGCGCAGAAGCGGCAGACCGTTTCGGCCTCGCCCTGCTCCTCCAGCAGGGCCTGGAGCTCCTCGGGGCCCAGGGCGACCAATCCCCGCTCGAAGCGCTCCCGGCTGCAGGTGCAGGCGAACCGGAGGGGGCGCTCGGCCAGCCACCGGATTCCCAAAGCTCCCAAGTGCTCCTCGGCCAGCTGCCGGGGGCCCCGGCCCCCATCGATGCTCCGGCTCAGGGCGGGCAACCGCTGGACCGCCTGCTCCACCGCCGCCACCGTCTCCTCCCGGTGGCCGGGCATCAGCTGGATCATAAGGCCGCCGGCCGCCCGGGCCCGGCCGTCCACGTCAACCAGGACCCCGAGGGCGACGGCCGAGGGGATTTGCTCGGAGTGGGCCAGGTAGTAGGCCAAATCCTCCCCGATCTCCCCGGAGACCAGGGGAACCCGGCCTACGTAGGGCTCCTTCAAGCCCAGGTCCCGGATGACCAGGAGCTCCCCCTGCCCCACCGCCCCGCCCACATCCAGGTGGCCGTCGGCCTTCAGGGGCAGGTGGACCTCCGGGTGCTCCACATACCCCCGCACGGCGCCGGTCGCGCTGGCGACGACCACCACCCGCCCCAGGGGGCCGTCGCCCACCAGCTGTAAGGTCAGCTCCTCCTCGCCCTTCAAGGTGGCGGCCAGAAGGGCTGCCCCCGTCATGGCCCGACCCAGGGCGGCGGTGGCGGTGGGCCACAGCCCGTGACGCTGGCGGGCCTCCTCCACCGTGTGGGTGGATTCGGCCGCCAGGATCCGTACCTCACCGTTGGCTGCGATGCCGTGGACAACCCGATCGGTGCTCAGCGCCGACCCTCCAGTTCCGCCAAGGTGGCCCGGGTATAGGTCCGGGTGACCACATCCTCCCCGGCCCGGCCCAAATCGTGGCCGTTCAGGAAGACCTGAACCCCTTGAGCATACCCGAAGCGGATCCGGATCTCATCATCGCCGGTCCAGGTCGCCTCCTCGCCGGCCTCGAGAATGCCCGTGTAGACCGTGGTGCCGTCCACATCCACCCGCATCCAGGAGCGCTGGTGGACCACGGTCCGTACCTCCAGGGGCTCAAAGGCCAGGGTGGTCGCCCCAGGCGCCTCGGGGGCCGGCTCCGGGAGGGCGGCCGGGCTGGCCGGTGGCGTCTCGGTCGCAGCAACCTCAGAGCTCCCGCCGGCAGGGGTCTGGACCTCGGTCCCGCTGGGGAGCCCCTCCCGTCCCCCGACCGGCTCCACCACCGGTGGGCCTTGGGCCAACTCGCCCGCGCCGGGAGCCCCGCCCAGCCAAGCCACCAGGCCCACGGCCACCGCCGCCAGCAACACCACCACCGCCCCGGCGCCCCAGAGGCGGGCCCGGCTCTTCCGGCGCCGGGTGAAGGCGGGCGGCGCCTCGGACCAGCGGACGACCGCCGGCCCTTCGCTGATGATCTGGGCTGGCTGGGCCGCCTGGGGCCGGGCCGCGTCGAACTCGGCTACGAGCCCGTCCGCATCGATCTTCAAAAAGCGCGCGTAGGAACGCAGGAAGTTCCGGACGTACACGTCCCCGCCGGGAACCTGGTCGAACGCTCCCGCTTCCAGCGCTTCCAGGACCCGAACCTTGATCTTGGTCCGCTCAGAGGCCTCCTCCAGCGGAATACCGGCGCGCATGCGAGCCTCGCGCAGCTTCTGCCCGATGGACTCGGTGCTCACGCGCCTCACCTCCCCCGTCGCGGCCTCGTCCCCTCCTCCCTGATGGGCAGGCCTACACTCGCTCCCGCCCTGCTAGGGTGCGGGCGGCGTTTGGCTCACAAACTCCCGGGCCCGGCCCACGTTCACCTCCCGGGGCTTGCTCCCCTGGGCCGGCCCGACGATCCCCCGACGCTCCATCAGATCGATGATCCGGGCGGCCCGGCTGTAGCCCACCCGGAACCGGCGCTGGATCATGGAGATGGAGGCTTGTCCCGACTCCAGCACCAGCTGGACCGCGTCCTCAAAGAGCTCGTCGTCCCCGTCCACCTCCAGGGCGTGCTCCTCCCGGCTGTCGGGGAAAGCCTCGGCCAGGTACTCGGGCTCGCCATCCACCTGGCTCCGCCAGAAGTGGACCACCTGGTTGACCTCGTGCTCGGTGATGAGCGCGCCCTGGGCCCGGATGGGCTTGGCCGCGCCGACGGGGTGGAAGAGCATGTCCCCCTTGCCGAGGAGCCGCTCCGCCCCCACCATATCCAAGATCGTCCGGGAGTCGACCTGGGATGAGACGGCAAAGGAGAGACGGGAGGGCACGTTGGCCTTGATCAGCCCCGTAATCACGTCCACCGACGGCCGCTGGGTGGCGATCACCAGGAAGATCCCCGCGGCCCGGGCCATCTGGGCCAGGCGCGCGATGGCGTCCTCCACATCGGCCGCCGCCACCAGCATCAGATCCGCCAGCTCGTCGATCACCACCACCAGGTAGGGCAGGGGCTCGTCGGGGATCAGCTCGTTGTACCCGGTGATGTTCCGGGTGCCCAGCTCGGCGAAGAGCTCGTACCGGCGCTCCATCTCCTTGACCGCCCAGCGCAGGGCCTTGGCCGCCTCCCGAGGATCGGTGACCACCGGGGCGGCCAGATGCGGGATCCCCTCGTACACCGAGAGCTCCACCCGCTTGGGGTCGATGAGGAGGAGGCGGACCTCATCGGGCTGGGCCCGGTAGAGCAAGCTCACCAGGAGGGCGTTGATGCACACGCTCTTCCCCGACCCCGTCGCCCCAGCGATGAGGAGGTGGACCAGCTTGGACAGGTCCGCCACCACGGGCTGGCCCGTGATGTCCAGGCCCAAGGCCACCGCCAGGGGGGAAGGGTGGTTGCGGAAGGCGTCTGATTCGACCACATCCCGCAGGAGGACGGGCTGCACCGTCCGGTTGGGCACCTCGATGCCCACCACAGACTTGCCGGGGACGGGCGCCTCAATCCGGACGTCCACCGCCGCCAAGGCCAGCGCGATGTCGTCGGCCAGCCCCACGATCCGGCTCACCTTGATGCCCGGCGGCGGCTGGACCTCGTACCGGGTGATGACCGGCCCCCGGATCACCTCCACCACCCGACCCTCGATGCCAAAACTCCGCAAGGTCTCCTCCAGGATGGGGACCCGGTCAGGCTCGTCCGCCGGGTTCAAGCGGAAGCGGTTCCGGCGCAGGAGGGAGACATCAGGCAGCCGGTACCCGCCCGTCTGGCGGGCGCGGCGCGCCCCACCCCCCCGACCGCCCCGAGCGCGGACGACCACGGTTTCGTCGGCAGGGGCCTCTCCCTCGGAGGCCTCCCGGGCCGCCGCGGCCGGCGTGACCAGGGCTTCCTCCTCCCCGGAGGCCCCGTCCAGGGCTCCGGCCTCCTGCACCCCCCCGCCCCGCCGCCGGGCGGCACCTCGCGGCCGGCGGGCCGGCTCCCCGTGGCGGTCCCGGCGCACCTGACGCCAGCGGGCGAAACGCCGGACCGCGTCGATGCCTTCCCCAATTCCCTGGACCAGGGCGGCCACGACACCCACCAAACCCGTGACCAGCCGGATCCCCTGGCGGCCCAGCCGGACCCACGCCGCCGGCTCCAGGAGCAAGACCAGCCCCATCAAGACCAGGCCCAGACTGATCACCGCGGTGCCGGCCAGGCCGAAGAGCTCGAGCGACCGGCTGGCCAGCCAGCCGCCCACCAGGCCCGCCTGGGACGTCCACGCGGCCGGGGCCAGCGTCACCCGGGCGAGCGCCGGCAGGGGATAGACCGCCGCCACCTCCAACAGCACAAAAAGAACGGCCAGGAGCATGACCGCCCCCAGGCACCGCCGCCACCAGCGGCGGGTGAGGCGGCCGAAGATGAGCTGAAGGCCCGCCCAGAGGAGGAAGAAGGGCGGCAGATCGGCGGCCCTGCCGAAGAGGGCCCGCAAGGTTCCGGCGGCCCACGCCCCCAAGGTTCCGGCCCGCGCGTGAAGGCTGACCCAGGCCAGAACCGCGGTGGTGATGAGCACGATGGCCAAGATCACCCGGCCGCGACTGGGGGCTTTCTCGCTGGGCTCAAAGCCTGCAGACATGGGCGGCCTCCTTTCGCCTCAGCTTTCGTCTCCGACGGGACGATCCCTGCCGCGCCCTGCCCGGGCGGGCGGGCTACCGAGGCAGCCAGATGAGCCCAGCCTGGCGACCGGCCCGGCCCCCTTGGGCCCGGTGGGAGAAGTAGCGGGCGGTGTGGCAGGCGGTGCAGGGCGGGTGCCAGGAGATGTGCCCGGGATCCAGGCCCGCCTCCAGGAGGGTCAGGCGGTTGGCCAGCCTCAGGTCCAGATGGGGGCGCCCCCCTTGGACGCGGAGCACCTCCCGGCCAAAGAGGCGGGTGAAGCGGCCGGCCAGGTCTGGCGAGACCTCATAGCAGCAGGGACCGATGCTGGGTCCCATGGCAGCCAGGATCCGGGAGGGTTGGGCTCCCGCGGCCACCAGCGCCTCCACCGCCTGGGCCCCGATCCGCCCCGCCGTCCCCCGCCAGCCCGCGTGGACCGCGGCCACCAGACCTGCCTCGGGGTCGGCCAAGAGCAGGGGGATGCAGTCGGCCACCAGCACCCCCAGCACCACGCCCCGCTCCCGGGTCAAGAGCCCGTCGGTTGCGGGGAGGGCGCCGGCCTGAGCCCAGGCGCCCGCACCCGCCTCCCCGGCCCCAACCCAGCGCAGGCCCGTCCCGTGCACCTGCTCCCCAAGGGTGAGCCGGCCGGGGTCCACCCCGGCCGCCATCAAGGCTCGCCGCCGGTTCTCCCGGACCCTTTCGGGGTCATCGCCCACGTGGAGGCCCAGGTTCAGGGAAGCGAAGACCCCCTGGCTGACGCCGCCCTGGCGGCCGGTGAACCCGTGGGCCACGCCGTGCTGGGCCAGGAGGGGATCCTGTTCCATCACCGGCGCCTCAAGACCCATCCTGCCCCTGCCCCATCAACTGGTCCAGCTCCTCCCGGAACCGGCCCAAGTCGGCGAACTCCCGGTAAACCGAGGCAAAGCGGACATAGGCCACCGGGTCCAGCTCCCGCAGGCGGTCCATCACCATCTCGCCGATGACCCGCGATTCGACCTCCCGGTCGTACTGGGCCCGGATCTCCCGCTCGATCTCACTGGCCACCCCGTCCAGCTGCGCGGCGGTCAGCGGTCGCTTCTCGCACGCCTTCAGCATGCCGGTCAGGAGCTTGCCATGGTCGAACCGTTCCCGGCGGCCGTCCTTCTTGACCACCATCAAGGGGCCCTCTTCCCACCGCTCGTAGGTGGTGAAGCGCCTCCCGCAGGCGGGGCACTCCCGCCGCCGGCGGATGGTGTGGCCTTCGTCGGTGCCGCGGGAGTCGAGCACCCGGCTGTCCGGTTCACCACAGTAAGGGCACCTCAGGGCCAAATCCTCCCAGAACTGGCTCGTCCATCCTTTTCATTATACACCCTTCGCCCCCGCCATATAATGCCTGGAAGCCTGGTGGGGGGACGCCCCGTGCTGGCCAAAGCCTCCGAGCTCCGCATGCTGGACATCATCAACCTGACCGACGGGCGCAGGCTCGGCTCCCTGTACGATTTGGACATCGACATGGCGACTGGCCGGGTCCGGGCCCTGATCGTGCCGGGCGAGAGCGGTCTGTTGGGCATGACCCGCGGGGGGGAGATCGAGATTCCCTGGAGCAGGGTACGCAAGATCGGGGTGGATGTGATCTTGGTGGAGATGCCCGAGCTCGGCCAAGGGGTGGCGCCCCAGGCGGGCGGCCCCTCGGTGGTGTGAGGGAGGAGCCCCCGGGCCCTGGACCCGCCCTACTCCGGCGGGGGCTCCCCCTCATCCCCTCGGGCCTGGGCGGTCGGGCTCACCAGGCGGGCGGCGCCGGCCAAGAGTTGGTGGGCCTCGGACCACCGGAGCGGCCAGGAACCGGCCTCACCCAGGGAGCGCTCCAGAAGGGAGGAGCGCCAGTCAATCCCCACCGGGCGGGGAGCGGCAGGCTCCCCGTCCCCGGGCGGCCCGATGGTCCCGGGCGACCAAACGGGGACGACCCGCTCAGGGCCCGCCGGATCATCGGCCTGCGCCTGGAGGCCCGTCAGTTGGGCCTCGTCCACCAGGCAGAGGGGCGGAAAGAGGACACACCACCAGTTCTGGCCCGCTCCCTCGCCCAGGATGAGCCGGACGGCGAGGTAGTCGCCGGCGGGAACGGGCCTGCCGCCCAGGGTCGTCTCGGGGAAGGCGGCCCAACCCGCCACCAGGTGGGCCCCGTACCCCGCCCCGTGGCTGGCCAGCACCTCCTGGGCCAGGGCTTCCACCGCCTCCCGCCGCTCGGCCGCCCAGGTCAGGACCCCGGCTTCGTCGGCCAACCCCAGAAGCTCCGCTCCGTACCGGCGCCAGAGGGCGTCCCGCACCAGGAGCTTGAGGGCCTGATCCCGGGGGTGGTCGCTGTGGGCGACGACGTGGAGCCGGACCATTCCGGCCGGCGGGCCCGTCAGGTCAGGCTCCAGCCCTGCTGGCCCCGGCGTTCCCGCCAAGGCAGGCCAGTGGAGGAACCCCGTCAAGAGGAGGCCCAGCATGCCCGCCATCAGGGCTGGGCGCCCCGGACATGAGGGTGCCGGGGGGGCGGGCTTGCCGGGACGGGCCTGGGTGATGGTCGTCGCACTCTTCTGTCGTTTCAGGTGTCGTTTCAGGAACCTCTCGGCTGCGGCCGTCATGGGCGATCGTCCCCTGTCTCGTGCTCCTTTCCTTCGCTTCGAGGTGGGCGGGCTATTCGCTGATGTGTCGCCGCAGGTGCTTCAGGGCCGCCTTCTCCAGCCGGGAGACCTGAGCCTGAGAGATGCCGATCTCCTCGGCCACCTCCATCTGGGTCCGGCCCTGGAAGAAGCGCTTGGTGAGGATGGCCTGCTCCCGCTCGCTCAGACGGGCCATGGCTTCCCGGATGGAGATCCCTTCCAGCCAGGCGCCGTCCTCACTCTTCTCGTCTGAGATCTGGTCCATGACGTAAATGGGGTCTCCGCCGTCGTGGTAGATGGGCTCGAAGAGGGAGATGGGCTCCTGGATGGCATCCAGGGCGAAGACCACATCCTCCCGGGGGAGGTTCAGCTCCTCGGCGATCTGATTGACCGTCGGTTCCCGCGCATACCTATGGACGAGAGCGTCCCGGACCTGGAGGGCCTTGTACGCCACATCCCGCAGGGAGCGGCTCACCCGGATGGGGTTGTTGTCCCGCAGGTACCGGCGGATCTCGCCGATGATCATGGGCACCGCGTAGGTGGAGAAGCGGACGTTCTGGGAGAGATCGAAGTTGTCGATGGCCTTCATCAGGCCGATGCAGCCCACCTGGAACAGATCGTCCACGTTCTCGCCGCGGTTGTTGAACCGTTGGATCACCGACAGCACCAGGCGGAGGTTGCCCTGGATGAGCTCCTCCCGGGCCGACCGGTCCCCCGCCTGCATCCGGCGCAACAGCTCCCGCATCTCGGCGTTGGTGAGCACCGGCAGCTTGGAGGTGTTCACCCCGCAGATCTCCACCTTGTTGACCACACCACCACCCCCTCCGCTTCCGTCCGTTCCCCCCACATGCTGTGAGTATGGTCCCAGGCCCGGGGCTCTATGCGTGCTCCCGGTCCCGGCCCGCACGGGTGATCCCGGCACGGAAGTTTGGTAGGGAGCGGGTGGACCCCGCGGGTAGAATGCCCGGCGCGGGAGGGGGCGAGGTGGTGGAGTTGACCCGGGTGATCTACCTGGACCTGCTGCTCCTCCGGTTCCTGGGCGAGGCCCTCTTCGACGGCCTCCTCCTGTGGACGACGGCGCGGCTGGCCGGCCGGCCCCGGAATTGGGGCCGTCTGGCTGTCGCCTCCCTGGTGGGGGCAGGTTACGGGCTCTGGGAGAGCCTGGCCGCCCTGGGCATGGTCCCCCTGCCGCCCTTGGCGGCCCGGATCGGCCTGGTCCTTCTGGTCTCGTGGCTGATGCTGGCCGTCGCCTTCGACCTGGCCCGGCCCCGGAGCCTCTTGCCTTTGCTCCTTCCCTTTTACGGGGCCGTCGCGGCCGCGGCCGGCGCCGGCTTCGCCGCGGGCTTCCTCCTGGGCCAGGGCCCCCAGCCCAACGGCGCCGCCGCGGTCACCACCGCCGGCCTGACCTTGGCGGTGATGGGCTGGCAGGCGCCCCGCTGGCTCCGGCGAGAGCGCCTCCAGCGGGCCAGTGAGCTCCTGGTCCGGGTGGAGGTGGGCGGCCGGTGGGTGGAGGTGGTGGGCTTGGTGGACACGGGCAACCAGCTGCGGGAACCCCTGTCGGGCTGGCCCGTGGTGGTGCTGGAGATGGAAGCGGCCGCGCCCCTCTTCCCCGAAAGCCTCCGCCCCTTGGCCGCCCAGGTGGCCGAGGGCGACCTGGGGGCGGCAGGCCGGCTCCAGCGGAGCCCCGACTGGGCAGGCCGCTGGCGGATGATCCCCTTCAGCTCCCTGGGGACCCGCCACGGGCTGATGCTGGGCTTCCGCCCCGACCGGGTGCAGCTCGGCGATGGCCGCCACCAGGTGACCCTCCCGGCCGTGGTGGGCTTGAGCGTCCACCTCTTGGACGCGGCCGGCCGCTACCAGGCCCTGGTCCCGCCCGACTGGGGCGAGGCCCAGACCCTTCCCGATGTCCCATCCCCAGAACCCTTGGAAAGGAGAGGAAGTGCGTGATGGTTCCCCGGTCTCGGCAGGTCGGCTGGACCCTCAAGCTCTTCTGGGCCCAGGTGCTCACCTGGATCCGGGGGCGGCACCGCCTGGCCTACGTGGGCTCCTCCGAAGTCCTCCCGCCGCCCCTGACCGCGGCGGAAGAGCTGGAGCTCCTGGAGCGGCTGGAACAGGGGGACAACACGGTCCGGAACACCCTCATCGAGCGGAACCTGCGGCTGGTGGTCTACATCGCCCGCAAATTCGACAACACCGGCATCATGATCGAGGACTTGGTCTCCATCGGGACCATCGGCCTGATCAAGGCGGTCAACACCTTCGATCCGTCCAAGCGGATCAAGCTGGCCACCTACGCCTCCCGCTGCATCGAGAACGAGATCCTGATGCACCTGCGCCGGACCAGCAAGATCCGCGCCGAGGTCTCCTTCGATGAACCGCTCAACACCGACTGGGACGGGAATGAGCTGCTCCTTTCCGACGTCTTGGGGCAGGAGTCGGACGTGGTGAAGCACATCGAAGAAGAGGTGGACCGCTCCCTTCTGGCCTGCGCCTTGGCCCAGCTCTCCAGCCGGGAGAAGACCATCATGCGGCTCCGATTTGGCTTGGACAACGGCGGCGAGCAGAAGACTCAGAAAGAGGTGGCCGATCTTCTCGGCATCTCCCAGTCGTACATCTCCCGGCTGGAGAAGCGCATCTTGCGGAAGCTCCGGCTGGAGATCCAGCGTCTCGAGTGAGGGCGGGCCGCAAGGCCTCGCGCCTCACGGACGCCGCCGCAAGAAGGCAGGGATGTCCAGCTTGTCCCCCCGATCGCTCGGGGCCAGGGGCCGGATCTCCAGGTTGGGCTCCGCCCGGGCCAGGAGGCGGGCCTTCTGCCGGTCGAAGCCCGTGGCGATGACGGTGACCCGGACCTCGTCCTTCATCTCCTCGTCGATGACCGCCCCGAAGATGATGTTCGCCTCGGGATCGGCCGCCTCCGCGATGATCTCGGCGGCCGCGTTCACCTCGTGAAGGCCCAGGTTGTCGCTTCCGGTGATGTTGAAGAGGATGCCCTTGGCGCCTTCGATGGAAGCCTCCAAGAGGGGACTGGCGATCGCCTTCCGGGCCGCCTCGATGGCCCGCTCCTCACCCGTTCCCACGCCGATGCCCATCAGGGCCGAACCGGCCGAGCTCATGATGGCCTTCACATCGGCAAAGTCCAGGTTGATCAGGCCGGGCACGATGATCAGGTCGGAGATGCCCTGCACCCCCTGGCGCAACACATCGTCGGCCACCCGGAAAGCGTCCTGAATGGAGGTCTTCTTCTCCACCACCTGCAGGAGCCGGTCATTGGGGATGGTGATGAGGGTGTCCACCTGCGCTTCCAGCTTCTCGATGCCGGCTTCGGCCTGCTGGGCCCGGCGGCGCCCCTCGAAGGTGAAGGGCCGGGTGACCACCGCGACGGTGAGCGCGTCCACCTCCCGGGCGATCTGAGCCACCACCGGCGCCCCGCCCGTGCCCGTTCCCCCACCCATGCCGGCGGTGATGAAGACCATGTCCGCGCCCTCCAGCGCTTCCCGGATCTGCTCCCGGCTCTCTTCGGCCGCCTTCTCCCCGACCTCCGGGTTGGACCCCGCGCCAAGGCCTTTGGTCAGCTTCTCACCCAGCTGGACCCGCCGGGGCGCCTTGGAGATGCTGAGGGCCTGGGCGTCGGTATTCATGCTGATGAACTCCACACCTTGGAGTCCAGCCTCAATCATGCGGTTGATGGCATTGCCGCCGCCACCGCCCACACCGACGACCTTGATCGTTGCATACTGTCCGTTTCCGCGATCCGGCTCCAACACCAGGGCGTCCCCCCTCCGAGCACCGGTAGCTCACCGCCATCCCATCTCGCTAGGGCTTATTCCACAGCCTCCAGGAACTTCCCTCCAGCCGGGACCAGCTTCTCCAGGAGGAAACCCCGCTGCCACCTCTTCGGAACCCAGGGTCCAGCTGGCCCCGCCGGGAGAGGCTAGCGGGATCGGATGACAGGAGCCTCCAGGCGCAAGTCGATCTCGCTTGCCTGAGCCCCGCGGGCGCTCAGGTCATCCAAGATGGCTTTCAAGATAGGCAGTTTGGCGGGTGCGGTCGCGAGCGGCCCCAACCGGACCCGGACCGGATCCCGCAACACGAGGTCGACGGCCCCGTCCTCGGCCAGGTGGATCTCAGCGAGGCGCGGGAAGAGGGCGAGGCCCGATCCCGTGAGCAAAGCGAGCAGCTCGGGGACGGGCTCGTCCAAGGGACTGCCGGGCAGGCCCTCACCGGGATCAACGCCCGTCAGGACGGGGAGCCGGCCCACCCAGTCGGGGTCGGCGGGGAACAGAATCCCGCCCCGGTCCACCGCCAGCCACCCCTCGCCCACGGCCACCAGGGCCACGGGCCGCCGTTCGGTGATGCGGATCCGGACGGTGTGGGGCCACCGCCGGGTCACCTGCACCTGGGCCAGGCGGGCGTCCTGGGCCAGACGGGTTGCGACCGCATCGAGATCCAGGCTGAGCAGGCTCTCCCCAGGCATGAGCCCGCTCATCTGGCGGATGGCGTCGGGGTCGAGGCTCTCTGCCCCTTCCACCTCCACCACGGTAAGGGTGAAGAGGTTGGACTCCAGCAGGCTGTAGCTGGCCAGCACGGCCGCAAAGAAGAGGAAGACCAGAAGGTGCCGGGTGCGGGACGTCGCCTCTCACCCTTTCTTCAGGACTTGGGATGGCCGGTGGCGGGCTACACCCCGGCCGGAACGGGCTCCTCCTCCAACTCCACCTCCTCGATGGCCGCCCCCGCCTCCCGCAGCCGCCCCGCGAGGTCCTCGTAGCCCCGCCGAATGTGCTCGATGCCCTCCACCACCGTCGTCCCCTCGGCCGCCAGGCCGGCCAGCACCAGGCCCGCGCCGGCCCGGAGGTCGTCGGCCTGGACGGTGGTCCCTGTCAGGCCAGGCACGCCCCGGATGACGGCGGTCCGGCCCTCCACCTGGATGCTGGCCCCCATCCGGACCAGTTCGTCCACGTGGTTGAACCGGGCCGTGTGGACCGTCTCCGTGACCAGGCTGGTGCCGTCGGCCAGGGAGAGGTAGGCCATGAGCTGGGGCTGCAGGTCCGTGGGAAAGCCCGGGTGGGGCTGGGTCCGCACGTGCAGCGGCCGGGGCCGCCTCTCGGCCCGGAGGATCACCCAGTCGACGGGATTCCCTTCGACGCCCTCCAGGGCCAGGCTCCCTTCCCGGCGCCGGGGCCCCCGCCCCCCTGCCCACGCGAGCTGGCAGCCAGCCGCCTCCAGCCGGGCGACCAGGGCTTCGACGTGGGCGGGCACCACGGGCCCCACCTCCACCTGGCCCCGGGTGATGGCCCCGGCCAGCAGGTAGGTCCCCGCCTCGATCCGGTCGGGGATGACCGCGTGGCGCACCCCCGTGAGCCGCCGGACTCCTTCCACTTCCACCGTCCCCTGCCCTGCTCCCCGCACCCGGGCCCCCATCCGGTTGAGGAAGCGGCCCAATTCGGCCACTTCCGGCTCCTGGGCGGCGTTCAGGATGCGGACGCTGCCGCTGCCCAGGGCGGCCGCGCAGATGAGGTTCTCCGTCGCCCCGACGCTGGGGTAATCCAGGTGGATGACCGCGTCCCGGGGCTGGACCATGCGGGCCTCCACATACCCGCCCTCGTCGACCACCTCCGCCCCCAGGGCCCGGAGGCCCTCCAGGTGGAGGTCGATGGGGCGCGCGCCGATGGAGCACCCGCCCGGATAGGTGAGCCGCACCCGGCCCATCTTGGCCAGGAGCGGCCCCATCACCTGGACCGACGCCCGCATCCGCCGGACCAACCGGTCCGGGGGCTCCCAGCGGTTCAAGCCTCTGGGGTCGATCTCCAGCACGTGATCGCTCAGCCAGTGGCACTGGGCGCCCAGGGCTTGGAGGACGCTGATCATGGTCTCGATATCGGTGATTCGGGGTACGGCTTCCAACACCGTGGGGCCCTCAGCCATGAGGGCGGCCGCCATCAGCTTCAGGCTGGCGTTCTTCGCCCCCCGCACCGTCAGGCGGCCCTCCAGACGGCGTCCACCCTCAATCCGGTAGACGGACACCGGCGCTCACTCCCTCGGGGACCGGCCAACCCACCAGACGGACCTCCAGTTCCAGGTGGATGCCGTAGGCCTCCGCCACCGCCTGCTGCATCCGCCGGATCAGGCGCCAGACGTCGGCCGCCCGGGCCCCGCCCCGGTTGATGATGAAGTTGGCATGGCGGGTGGAGACCTGCGCGGCGCCCTCCGTCCACCCTTTGGCGCCCACCGCTTCCAGGAGGCGGCCGGCGTAATCCCCCGGCGGGTTCTTGAAGATGCTCCCCGCGTTGTGGGTCCCCAAGGGCTGGGTCCGGCGGCGGCGCTCCAGATACGCCCGCATCCGCTCCCGGATCCGCTCCGGGTCGTCGGGCTCCAAGGCCAGCAGGGCCCGGGCCACCACCCACGGTTCCCGCAGGAAGCGGCTCCCCCGGTAGCGGAGCTCCAGCTCCTCCGCCTGGAACCGGCGGGGTTCGCCGGCCAGGGAGAAGGCATCCACCCACTGGAGGGTTTGGCCGATGTTCGATTGGTTGGCCCCTGCGTTCATCACCACCGCGCCGCCCACGGTCCCGGGAATGCCCCCAGCGAACTCCAGCCCGGCCAGGCCCCGCCGGGCGCACTGGGCCGCCAGGCCGGGCAGGGAGGCGCCCGCCTCCACCTGGACCGTGGCGTCCTGGAAGACCACCCGGCCCAGGGGACGAGCGATGCGGATCACCAGGCCCCGCACGCCGTCATCGGCCACCAGCAGGTTGGTCCCGGCGCCGATGATGGTCCGGGGCACCCCGGCCTCGGCCGCCGCGGCCAAGAGCCGCTGGAGGAGGTCGACCGAGTCGGGGGAGACGAGGAGATCGGCCGGGCCGCCCACCCGGAGGCTGGTGTAGGGGGCCAGGGGCGCGTTCCGCTCCCCGCAGGGCCCCGCCAGTTTCGCGAGAGCCTCCAGCGCGGCCTCCCGCTCCCTGGCTCCCGCCGCCCACCCGTCGCTCATCGGTCCGCCCTGCTCCCAATGGTCTGGTGCGGCGCCGCCACGCCCCCGCCGTCTCCCTGGACCGCCTCCTGGGCGGCCAGGCGCTCGGCGACGGCCCGGCCGACGGTGTGCACATCGCCCGCCCCCAGGGTGAGCAGCCAGTCGCCCGGCTGGAGCACCTCCAGCAGCCGCTCCACCAAGTCCTCCCGCTCCGCCTCGAAGATCACGGGCCCAGGATGGTGGGCCTGGATGAGCCGGGCCAAGCCCTCCCCCGTCACCCCAGGAATGGGAGCCTCGTCGGCCGCATAGATCTCCGTCAGAAAGAGCAGGTCGGCCGCCCGGAACGCCTGGGCGAAGGCGTCGGCCAGGCGCTGGGTGCGGGTGTAGCGGTGCGGTTGGAAGACCACCACCAGCCGTCCCTCCGGAGGTCGGGCGGCCGCCAGGGTCGCCCTGATCTCCGTGGGGTGGTGCGCGTAGTCGTCGATCACCCGAACGCCTCCCACCTCGGCCACCGTCTCGAAGCGCCGCGCGGCGCCCCGGAAGGTCGCGAGGGCCCGAGCCACGGCCTCGAAGGGGAGCTCCAGGAACCGGGCCACGGCTATGACCGCAAGGGCATTGGCTATGTTATGCCTGCCAGGAACCCCGAGTGTTACCAGCCCCAGGGGGCCCTCCTCCCGGTGCACGGCCAGAAAGCGGCTGCCTTCCGCCTCCAGGGTGATCTCCTCGGCCCACAGGTCCCCCTGCCGCTCCACCCCGTAGGTGACCGCCCGGGGCACCTCCTGGGCGAGGGCCCGGGCCGTGGGATCGTCCCCGCAGGTGATGACCAGACCTCCAGGGCGGACCTGGCTCACGAACCGGCGGAAGGCCGCGACGATCCGGTCGAAGGAGCCGTAATGCTCCAGGTGGTCGGCCTCCACGTTGGTGACCACCGCCACCTCTGGGTGGAAGCGGAGGAAGGAGCCGTCGCTCTCATCCACCTCGGCCACCACGGGACCCCGGCCCAGGCGGGCGCTCCCGCCCAGCTGGGCCACTTCCGCGCCCACGGCGAAACCGGGCTCCAACCCCGCCTCCTGGAGGACCCAGGCGGCCATGGCCGTGGTGGTCGTCTTGCCGTGGGTGCCCGAAACGGCCACCAGCCGCCGCCCTGCCAGAACCTGGGCCAGGACCGCGGCCCGGTGCTCCACGGGCAGCCCCCGCCGCCGGGCTTCGACCAGCTCCGGGTTGTTCGGGCCGATGGCCGTGGAGACCACCACCCGCTCCGCCCCGTCCAGGTTGGGGCCGGCGTGGCCCACGAAGATCCGTGCGCCGAGCTGGCGCAGCGTGTCCAGCCGAGGGGACGCCTTCCGATCGGAGCCCTGGACCTGATGGCCCGCCTCCAGGAGAAGCCGGGCCAACCCGCTCATCCCCGAGCCGCCAATGCCAATGAGGTGATAGACTGCCACGCGCCCACCGTCCTTCGCCCAGGCCATGGAGACCGAAGCGTTCCATCGTATGGTGGTACCGTAAGGTGGTTCCCGTCCGGGGGCGCATCTCCTGTTCCCGGCCCGGTCCACCCGGGGCCAGGCACCGTCCTACCGGCCGGCGGGCTGCGCCAGCTCCAGCACCAGCTGCGCCAGGTGCTGGGCCGCCTGGGGCCGGCCCAGGCGGCGGCTGGCGCGGCCCATCGCCGCCAGACGGTCGGGACGGGTCAGGAGGTCGACCAGCTCCTGGGCCAGGCGCTCGCCCGTCAGCTCCCGCTGCGGCAGGAGCCGGGCCGCCCCGGCCCGGACCAGCGCGGCCGCATTCTCCTCCTGGTGCGCCTCGGCCGCGGCCGCAAAGGGAATGAGCAGGGCTGGCCGGCCCAGGGCCGTCAGCTCCGCACAGGTACTCCCCCCGGCCCGGGAGCAGACCAGATCGGCCGCGGCCAGGCAGTCGGCCACCGGGTCCAGGTAGGGCACCACGCGCCAGCCTTTCCATCTAACCTCTCCGGGCCCCACCTGAGCCATACGCACCTGCTGCCAGGCCTGGGCCACCCGCGCAAACTCCCCCGCCCCCGTCTGGTGGATCACCTGCAGCCCCGGCACCCCCGCCTCCAGGCGCTCCCGGGCGGCGAAGAGGGCCTCGTTGATGGGCCGGGCCCCGAGGCTGCCGCCCAAGACCAGGAGGGTGGGCCGCCCCTCCTCCAGACCGAGCCGCTCGAGGGCTCGCCGGCGGTCGCCCTGGAGGATCTCGGGGCGGATGGGATTCCCCGTCACCGTCACCCGGCGGGCCTGGGGGAAGCCGCTGGCGGCCGCCTCAAACCCGACGGCCACATGGTGGACAAAGCGAGCGGCCAGCCGGTTGGCCACCCCCGGCCGTGCGTTGGCCTCGTGGACCAGGGTGGGCACCCGCAAGAGGTGCGCGGCCAGCAGGACGGGACCCGTCAGGTACCCCCCCATGCCCACCGCCACGTGGGGGCGGAAGGCGGCCACCAGGGCCAGAGCCCGGAGCCAGGTGTACCCGTTGACCGAAAGGCTCCGCACCCAGGCGGGAAGCTGGCGCACCCCCCGGCCCCGGGGAAAGCCCAGGGCCGGCAGGGTCGTCAGGCGGTACCCTGCCGGGGGGATCACCCGCTCCTCCAACCCCCGCCGGGTGCCGACGAAGTGGATCTCGGCCCGCCCCCCTTCTCGGGCGACGGCCTCCCGTAAAGCGTCCGCCAGCGACAGCCCCGGGTAGATGTGGCCCCCCGTCCCCCCGGCGACGATCAGGATCCGGACCGGCCCCCGGGCCCGGCTCATGGCCGGATCTGGCGGGAGATGTTGAGCAGGATCCCCACCCCCGTCAAGGTGACCACCAGGGAGGAGCCGCCGGCGCTGATGAAGGGCAACGTGATCCCCGTCACGGGCAGAACCCCCGTCACCACGCCGATGTTGAGGAAGGCCTGGAGGCAGATCATGGTGGTCAGGCCCGTGGCCAGCAGCGCCCCGTAGGTGTCGGGCGCCTTGAGGGCCAGCCGGTACCCCCGCCAGGCCACGAAGAAGAAGAGCCCCACCACCACCAGGCTCCCCAAGAGTCCAAACTCCTCGGCCAGGATGGCAAAGATGAAGTCGGTGTGCTGCTCGGGCAGGTAGGCGAACTTCTGGCGGCTCTGCCCCAGCCCCACGCCGAAGACCCCGCCCGAGCCGATGGCCAGCAACGACTGGATGACGTTCCAACCCGAGTCCAGCGGATCGGCCCAGGGGTCGACAAAGGCCAGGAGCCGGCGGACCCGGTACGGCTCGGCTACCACCAAGAAGACCAGGGCCGGGAGGGCGGCCACCCCCAGGCCGATCAGGTGCCCCAGGTGGGCCCCCGCGGCAAAAAAGAGGAGGACGGAGGTGGCGGCCATGGCGGCGGCGGTGCCGAAGTCGGGCTCGGCCAGGATCAGAAGGAACCCAAGCCCCACCACCACCAGCCCCGGCAGGATTCCCCGGGTGAAGGTCCGCACCTCTTCTCCCGCGGCGGCCAGATAGGCCGAGAGGAAGAGGATGTTGGCCAGCTTGAAGAGCTCCGAGGGCTGGAAGTTGAGGAAGCCCAGGTCGATCCACCGGCGGGAGCCGCTGATCTCCTGGCCCACCACCAGCACCAGCACCAGGCCCGCCACCGAAACGAGCAGGAGGGGCAGGGTGACCAGCCTCAGGCGGTGGTAGTCGAACTGGCTCGCGACGGTCATGGCCGCCGTGCCGGCCACCGCCCAGAGAAGCTGGCGCTTGAAATAGTAGGCCGCATCGCCCCGCTCCAACAGGCCCGTCACGCTCGAGGCGCTGAAGACAGCCACCAGCCCCACGGCCAGGAGGGACAGCACCGCCGCCAACAGGGGCAGATCAAAGGAGGTGCCCTCATCCCGGATCATCGGCCTCTCACCCCCCGTAAGGGTGTACGAGCCCGTTCCCGGCCTCATGCCCGTCACCAGAAGAGACCCGGCACCGACGCGAGGCCCACGGCGCCACCCACCAGAGCCCCAATCCAGAACCGGGCCACCACCTGATCCTCCTGCCACCCGCCCAGCTCGAAGTGGTGGTGGAGCGGGGCCATGCGGAAGATCCGCCGGCCCCCCGTCAGGCGGAAGTACACCACCTGCAGGATGACGGAGAGGGTCTCCACCACGAAGAGGAGCCCCACCAGCGGGAGAATCAAGACCGTCTCACTCAGGACGGTGATGGCGGCCAAGGCCGCGCCCAGCCCCAGGCTGCCCGTGTCCCCCATGAAGACTTGGGCGGGGTGCGCGTTGAACCACAAGAACCCCACACAGGCCGCCGCCAGGGTCGCCGCCAGCATGGCCAGGTCCCACTCCCCCCGGTGCCCCAAGATGACGGCCAAGACCCCCGCTCCGATGGCGGTGGCCCCGGCGGCCAGACCGTCCAAGCCATCGGTCAGGTTGACGGCGTTGGTGGCCCCCACCACCGCCACCAAGTCCAGCAGGGCCACCAGCCAAAGGGGCGGCGTCCACGGTTCCCGAACGAAAGGAACCACCAGCGCCACCGACTCCTCCACCAGACTCAGGTGGAAGAGGACCAAGAGCAAGCCGAAGAAGGCTTGTCCGAGCAGCTTTTCCCGAGCCCGCAGGCCCAAGCTCCGGCGCAAGCTGACTTTCCGGTAGTCGTCGGCGAAGCCGATGGCCCCGTAACCCAAGGTGACCAAGACCGCCATCAGAAGCCGGTCGGTGGCGGGCCCCAGGGCCAGGCTGACGCCGGTGGCCACGAGCAAGACCACCAGCCCGCCCATGGTGGGCACCCCCGCCTTCTCCTGGTGCCGGCGGGGACCCTCGGCCCGGATGCTCTGGCCCACCCGGCGCCGCCGAAGGTACTGGATGAGGGGCCGCTCCAGGAGCAAGACCAGCCCCAAGGCGAGCCCCGCCCCCACCAGGAGCCGCAGTTCAGGACTCATGGTGGCCCGCCCCCTCCTCTTGGAGCCACTGGACCACCCGCTCGAGGCCCAGGCCGCGGGACGCTTTCACCAGCACCGTATCCCCCTCCTGGGCCAGGCGCTCCAAAACCTGGGCCGCCCTCTCCCAACCCGGCGTCACGTGGATGGCCTCGGGCGGCAGCCCGCCTTCCCGGGCGCCCTGGGCGATCCGCTCCGCCTGCTCGCCCACGATCACCAGGTAGGCCAGCCCCACCTGGGCGGCCCGGCGGCCCACGGCCAGGTGCTCCGTCTCGGTCACGGGCCCCAGCTCCAGCATGTCGCCCAGCACCGCCCCTTTCCGGCCTGGGGCCACCTGAGCCAGCACCTCGAGGGCCGCCGCCATGGACGCGGGGCTCGCGTTGTAGGCATCGTTGAGGACTGTGAAGTCCCGGACGGCCACCCGCTCCAGGCGGAGCTTGGGCGCCTGGACCCGGCCCAAGGCGTCCGCCACCGCCGCCAGCTCCATCCCCAGCCCCAGGGCACAAGCCGCGGCGGCGAGCGCATTGAGCACGTTGTGGCGGCCCAGCAAGGGGAGCTGGACCGGGGCCTGACGTCCCTCCCAGACCAGCTGGAACCGGGCCCCGTCGGCGCCCAGCTCCAGGTCCCGGGCCGTAACCTCGCCCTGCTCCAAGCCGTAGGTGACCACCCGGGCCCCCGTCTGACCGGCCATGGCCCGCACCCAAGGGTCGTCTCCGTTGAGGACCGCGAGGCCATCGGACGGCAAGGCTTCCACCAGCTCCGCCTTGGCGGCCGCGATGGCCTCCTGGGAGCCGAGGAGCTCCAGGTGGGAGACGCCCACGTTGGTCACGATCCCCGCCGTCGGCCGGGCCAGCTGGCAGAGCCGGGCGATCTCGCCCCGGCCCCGCATACCCATCTCCACCACCAGCACCTCAAACTCGGGCCCCAGATCCAGAAGGGTGAGCGGGAGCCCTACCTCGTTGTTGAAGTTCCCCGGCGAGCGCAGGGTCCGCCAGCGGGCCCCCAAGAGCTGGGCCACCAGTTCCTTGGTGGTGGTCTTGCCGTTGCTCCCCGTCACCGCCACCACCGGGATGGGAAAGCGGCTCCGGTGGTCGGCGGCCAGGCGGTGAAAAGCCTCCCAGGAGCTTCCCGGAACACCCACCAGGAAGGCCTGACTCCAAAGCTCCCGCCGGGCCAGCAGCGCGCGGACCAGCTCCGGCCGGCCCGGTCCCTCCTCCTCGACCAGGGCGCCCGCCGCCCCCTCCTCCACCGCCTCTTCGATGAAGCGGTGGCCGTCCAGCCGCTCCCCCTTCAAGGGGATGAAGAGCCGCCCAGGCTGGATGGTCCGGCTGTCGGTAGAGACCCCCACGGCCCGGGCCCGGGGGCTGCCGGCCAGGAGGCGGCCACCCACCACCTGGGCGATCTCCGACGCGGTCCGCTCAAACACGGCCCTCAGACCTCAACGCGCGCAACGCTCGGCGCGCCTCCTCCCGGTCGTCGAAGGGGACGGTCCGGTCGGCGAAGATCTGGTAGGTCTCATGCCCCTTCCCTGCGATCACCACTTGATCCCCTTCCCTCGCTAAGGCGATGGCCTGCTGGATGGCCTCCCGCCGGTCGGGCAACACTTGGTACGTGGCCCCGCCGCCCTCCCGCCGCACCTCTTGGACCCCCGCCTCCACCTCCCGGCAGATGGCCAGAGGGTCTTCGCTCCGGGGGTTGTCGGAGGTGATGACGACGTGATCGGCCAGGCGGGCGGCCACTGCCCCCATGAGCGGTCGTTTCCCCCGGTCCCGGTCGCCCCCGCAGCCGAAGACCACGATGAGCCGCCGGGCGGTGAACGTCCGGACGGCTTGCAGCACATTGGCCAGGCTGTCGGGGGTGTGCGCGTAATCGACCAGCACCCCGAACGGCTGTCCCTCATCCACCCGCTCCAGGCGGCCCGGGACCCCCTGCACCGACTCCAGCCCCTGGACCACCGCCTCCAGCTCCACGCCGCTGCCCAAGCAGGCGGCCGCCGCCGCCAAGGCGTTGGCCACATTGTACCGGGCGGGCAGCCGGAGCTGGACGGGCGCCCGCCCCTGGGGGCTGACCAGCCAGAAGGCGGAACCCTGCGGGTGCAGGCGCACCTCTTCGGCTCGCACCTCCGCGTCCGGGCTCAGCCCGTAGAGGACGGTCGGCGCTTGGGTCGCCTGCCGCATGGTCTGCCAGTGGGGATCATCCACATTGAGGACCGCGAGCTTCCCCGCCTTGCGGGCCTCTTGGGTGAGCAGGCGGAAGAGCCGGGCCTTGGCGGCCACGTACGCCTCAAAGGTGGCGTGAAAATCCAAGTGGTCTTGGGTCACGTTGGTCAAAACACCCACGTCGATCTCGCAGCCCTCGGTCCGGTGAAGGCTGAGGGCGTGGGAGGAGACCTCCATCACCACCGCCTCGGCACCTTCGTCCACCATGGCGGCCAGAAGCTCCAGCAGATCAGGCGCCTCGGGAGTGGTCCGCTGGGCCTCCAGCCGGCGGTCCCCCACCAGGTGGTGGACTGTGCCGATGAGCCCCGTCCGGTGCCCGGCCGCCTCGAGGCAGGCTTTCACCAGGTAGCTGGTGGTGGTCTTCCCGTTGGTGCCCGTGATTCCGATGACCCGCAACTGGCGCGACGGATCCCCCAGGAGCCGGGCGGCCACCCGCCCCATGGCCACTCGGGTGTTGGGCACCAGCACCTGGGGCCGGTCCACGGGGAGCCGCTCCTCCACCAAAAGAGCGGCGGCCCCTCGCCGGACCGCCTCCTCGGCAAAGCGGTGCCCGTCGTACCGGAAGCCCCGCACACAGGCAAAAAGATCGCCGGGTTGGACCTGCTGGGAGTGGTAGCGCAGGTGCCGGACCTCCGGATCGCCGTCGCCGATGCGCTGGGCACCGGGAAGTCCCTCCACTGCTGCGGAAAGCCTCACCGCCACCACTCCTCCTGTCAACCCACGGCCGGGACCGGGGCCCGTTGCCGGCTCTCCCTATTCTTCCCAGAGCCCGTTCTTTCCTTTAGAAAGCTGGGTCGGCCTCGAAGCGGACCCTCACAGGGCTTCCGTACAAGGCCAAGGCGCCCGGCCGGGGCTCTTGGGCGACGGCCACCCCGCTGCCCGTCGCCTCAATCTCGAAGCCCATGCCGGCCAGGGTGGCCACCGCATCCCGCAGCCCCATCCCCCGGACGTCGGGCACGGGCACGGACCGTCCCGGCTGGGGCTCGCTGATCAGGTGGAGGATGACCATGGAGCCCGCCGGCACCCGGGAGCCGGGCTTCGGCGTCTGGTCCATGACGTACTGGCCGCTCCCCTCCACCCGACTCAAGAGCCCCACCGCGCGGAGGGCCTCCACCGCCTGGGCCGCCTCCCGCATCCGCAGGTTCGGGACGGTGACCAGGGTGTCCTGGGGCTCCTCCTTCGCCCCGTAGCGGCGAGGGACGCCCAGGTACTCCAGAACCGGCTCCGCGATGGCCTTGAAGACAGGCGCGGCGTTGGTGCCGCCCCAGCGGGGGTACACCTTCAGATTATAGAGCATGACCAAACCCACCAGCTGGGGCCGGTCGTAGGGGACGATCCCCAAGAAGGACGCCATCGCTTTGTCGCCGTAGCGGCCGCCCTCGGCGATCTGCGCGGTCCCCGTCTTGCCCGCCACCGGGTACCCCGGAATATCGGCCGGTGCTCCGGACCCTTCGGTCACCACGCCGCGCAGGATCTCCAGGAAGGTGGCCGCGGTGGCCGGGCTGATCACCTGCCGGACCGGCTCCGGCTCGTGGGCCCAGATGAGGGTGCCGTCGGGCTCCCGAATCTCCCGGACGAGCTGGGGTTTCATGAGCACGCCCCTGTTGGCGATGGCCGCGGCGGCGCGCACCATCTGGATGGGCGTGACCGCAATGCCTTGGCCGAAGCCGATGTTGGCCCATCGGAGGAGCTCGCCGTGCTTGATCTGGCCCGGGGCGGCTACGAAGCCGGAGGCCTCGCCCGGAAAGTCGATGCCGGTAGGCTGGCCGAAGCCGTAGGCCCGGATGTACCGGTAGAAGGTCTCGGGCCCCAGCCGCTCCGCCCCCACCAGGGCGAAGACCGGGTTGCTCGAGACGTAGACCGCCTCCGCGAAGGTGAGGCTGCCGTGCCCGCCGGGGCGCCACGAGCGGACCACCCCGCCGCCGATCTCGATGGAGCCCGAATCGAAGAAGGTGTCCGTCGGCGTCACCACCCCTTGCTCCAAGGCGGCGGTGGCCGTCACAATCTTGAAGATCGAACCGGGCTCAAACTGATCGGTGACGATCCGGTTCCGGCGGACCTCGGCCGGAAACTCCTGGTAGCGGTTGGGATCGAAGCTGGGGCTGATGGCCAAGGCCAGAATCTCGCCTGTGTCGGGCTTCATGGCAACAAACAGGCCAAAGTCGCTCTGGGTCCGCTCAACGGCGGCCGCCAGCTCCCGCTCCGCGATGTACTGGATCACCTGGTCGATGGCCAGGACCACGTTCTTCCCCGGCTCGGGCGGGAGGTAGACCCGCTCGCCGTGGGGGATCACCCGGCCCCCGGCGTCCCGCTCCGCCAGATCCCGGCCGGGAACGCCCCGGAGGACCTCGTCATAGGCCACCTCGATCCCCTCGAGGCCCTGGTTGTCGATCCCGGCGATGCCCAGAACATGGGCGGCCAGCTGGCCGTGGGGGTAGTACCGTTGGGGCCGTTCCACCAGGTAGATGCCCGGCAGTCGGGCTTGGCGGACGGCCTGGGCCTGGTCGGGGGGAACCTTGCGCGCGATCCAGACGCTGGCCGCCCGCTGGGTCAGGAGCGCCTCCACCCGCTCCGGATCCAGGTTGAGGAGCTGGGCCAGCACCCGCGCGGTGCCGGGAACGTCCTTCACTTCCGCGGGCACCGCATAGACGGCGTCGGAGGCGATGGAGACGGCCAGAGGGCTGCCGTGCCGGTCGACGATCTGGCCCCGCTGGGCCAAGACCGGAACCGGGCGGAGCCTCTGATCGAGGGCCAGCGCGCGGTAGGCGTCACCCTTCAAGAGCTGGAGGTAGACCAGGCGGCCGCCCAGCAAGAGGGAAGCCACGGCCGCCAGGACAAAGAGGAAGGCGATCCGGCGTTGGACCAGAGCCCGGGTGTAGGCGTTCCGCACCAGTCTCCCCCGCTTACCGCTCCGTTGGGTGGCCCTCGTCGGCCCTCACGATGGCGCTCTCCGGCCGGAACCAGGCCAGCACCCGCTGCCACCAGCCTTGAGGTTCCCCGTCGGCCTGGGCCGGCAGGGGCAGCGACGACGTCGCCGAGCCCCCGCTGGGAACCCGGACCACGTGGACCTCCTCCGGATGCACCATCCCCAGCTGGGTTCGGGCCACCTGCTCTACCCGGGCGAGGGAGGCGAGCCGGGCCTTCTCCACCGTCAGCCGCAGGATCTGCTCCTCCAGGTCGGCCAGTTCCGCCTGGAGCCGGGCCACCTCGTAGCTCCGCTCGAGAACGGCCGCCTGCTGGGCCAGGCACTGCCAGGCCAGGAGGACCGTGCAGATCCCCAGCCACACCACCCGGGCGTAGGGCTTGAGGCGCCTGGCCGGGCGCTGCTTCGGGCTGGGTTTGGGCTGCTGGCCGGGCTCCTCCGGCAGCAGAAAGGTCTGTTCAAGGGGTGCCGCTACCATGTTATTCCGCCCCCTGCCCTTCCAGAACCCGGGCTACCGCCCGCAGACGGGCGCTGCGGGCCCGCGGGTTCCGGGCCACTTCCGTCTCCGACGGGACGATGGGCGACCGGGTCAGCAGCTCAACCTGGGGGACCTGGCCGCAGGCACACATGGGGAGGCCGGGCGGGCAGGTACACCCCTGTGCCAAATCCTGAAAGGTGCGCTTGACGATCCGGTCTTCGAGGGAGTGGAAGCTGATCACCACCAGGCGGCCGCCGGGGCGGAGACGCTCCACCGCGGCTCGCAGCCCGTCCGCCAGCCCCTCCAACTCCCGGTTGACCGCGATACGCAGGGCCTGGAAGACCCGCCGCGCCGGATGACCACCCTTCCGGCGGGCTGCCGCGGGGACGGCGGCCTTCACCACCTCCACCAGATCCCCAGCGGTCTGGAGCGGCTCCCGCGCCCGCCGTTCCACCACGAACCGGGCGATGCGGGCCGCCCAGCGCTCCTCGCCGTATTCCTTGAAGATTCGCGCAAGCTCGTGGACGGAAAGGCGGTTGACCAGGTCCGCCGCGGTGGTGGGTTGGCTGGGATCCATCCGCATGTCCAAGGGAGCTTGGGGATCGTGGTAGGTGAAGCCCCGGCGGGGATCGTCCACCTGGAAGGAGGAGATACCCAGGTCGAAGAGGATCCCGTCAAACCGCAGGGCCTCGAGCCCCGCCTCGTCCAGGAGCCGGTCCAGTTCCTCATGCCGGCCCGCCAGGATCTCGACACGTCCGGGGAGGCTGGCCAGCCGCTGGGCGGCCCGCTCGCGGGCATAGGGATCCCTGTCGATACCTACCAGGAGGCCCTCGGGGCCGGCTTGAGCCAGGATGGCCGCCGCATGGCCGCCCCCGCCCAGGGTGGCGTCCAGATACCGGCCCCCGGGGGTCGGATCGAGGATGGCGAGCACCTCGTCCAGCAAGACGGGAACATGTCCCTCCACGCCCATCCCTCCGACCCACCGCCGGAACGGTGGGAGCTGATCCTTGCGCGCCGGACAGACCATCGGTCCCAGCTTCCCCCTTCCGGCCTACAACCCCAAGTCCACGATCTTTTCAGCGAGCTCTTCGTACGCCTGGGACGCTTCGGTCTCGTACGCCAACCACCGCTCCTTGCTCCAGAGCTCCACCCGGTTGGCCACGCCCAAGATGATCACGTCGCGTTCGATCCCGGCATACTCCCGAAGGCTTGCCGGCAGGAGCAACCTTCCCTGGCGATCGAGGCTCTGCTCGGTGGCGCCAGCGAAGAGGAGGCGGACGAAGGCCCGGGCGTCCCGCTGGGTCATGGGGAGGGCCCGCAGCCTCTGCCCGAGCTCCTGCCATTCGCTGTAGGGGTAAAGGAAGAGACAGTGGTCGAGCCCCCGAGTGACCACCAACCGCCCGGTGAGCTCCTCACGGAACCGAGAAGGGATGGTGAGGCGGCCCTTCTCGTCCAGGCTGTGCTCGTACTGGCCTAGAAACACAGCCGTCTCTCCCCAGTCTCCCACAATCCCCCACTTCGCCCCACTCTGCGCCCCACGTATTCGTCGCGCATCTCCCGGTTCCTGCCTGGAATGGAAAAGAGAGGGAGGCCTTGTCATACCGGGTGGGGATGAAGGCGCTACGTGACCGAGAGCAGGCCGCCGGCCCGCACCGCGGGCAGGCGCGCCCGCAGAGGCAGCAAAAAGCCGGCCCCCGCAGGGGCCGGCCGAAATGGTCGGTGAGTCGGCCTGTAATCCGAGTTCTGTTGAAGGTGATCATCTATCTAGGATGCCAGTTGCCTGGCACCTCCAGCGACCTACCCGAGGGAGAGGCGGGCCACCTCATCCTCCCTCCTGCTCGGTCTTGCTCCGGGTGGGGTTTGCCAAGCCGACCAGTCGCCTGGCCGCTGGTGAGCTCTTACCTCACCGTTTCAGCCTTACCTGCCCGAGGGCAGGCGGTTTGTTTTCTGTGGCACTTTCCTTAGGGTCGCCCCCACTGGGTGTTACCCAGCACCCTGCCCTGTGGAGCTCGGACTTTCCTCAGGTGCGGCCTTTCGGCACTGCACCCGCGATCACCCAGCCGGCTCACCGACTCGCAGGGAAAAAGAGGGCGCCGTCTTCCGGGCGCCGGGCTCATTATCGCACACTTGGCACACCGGCGCAACCGCCAGCTTTCAGAGGAGGTGGAGGAGCCTGCCACACTGCTCACACTGGACCAGACCCTCATCGGCCCGGAGCCGGTTCAGGATGCCCTGGGGGAGGGTGAGATGGCAGGCGCCGCACCGCCCCCGAACGACGGCCGCCACCGGGTTGGGCATCTGCCGGCGCATCCGCTCGTAGCGGCGGCGGAGCTCCAGGGGGACCCGTTCCCACACCTGAACCCGTTCCGCCTCCAAGTCAGCCTGACGCAGCCGGAGCTCGTCCAGTTCCATCTCCCTGGCCATGCGGCGCTGGCTCGCCTCTTCCTGAGCCCACTCCAGGCTCTGCTGGAGGTGGGCCTGCTGGGCCTCCAGGCGTTCAGCTTCTTCCATCCGCTCCAGCCCCTGGGTCTCCAGGGCCTCGGCCTGAGATGCGGCCCGCGCCGCGCGCTGCTGGAGAAGCCCCAATTCCTTGCCACTCTTGCCGCCGGCGTAAAGCTCTTCCTCGGCCCGGCGCTGCTCAGCCCTGGCGGCCTGGGCCTCTAGCTCCAGCCGGCGGACCTCGCGAGCCAGCTTTTGGCGGGCCAGGGCCAGATCGGCCAGTGTGGCCTGGAGGCTCTCCACTCGCGCCTCGGCCTCGCGGGCGGCCGCCGCCAGAGGTGAAGACTCCAGGGACGCCCGGATTCGGTCCAGCTCCAAGTCAATGGTTTGCAACCGGTAGAGCTCTTGGGTGGCTCGCACGGGCTAACCCCCGTCCCTGACCGTGGTACGGCGCGGTTTTTCCACCGGGTGCGACCGATTTCGACAGCGGCGGCCCAGGCCCTGCCGAACATCTCACACCTCTGGCCGTGCAGCTCGCAGCTTCTTCAGCGCCCGGCTCACGGCCAGGTACTCCTCCAGCACCCGCTCTCCCTGCCCCTCGGGCGGATTGGCAAGTTCGGCAGCCAGCTGGGCGAGCCGCGCCTCGAGCAGGAGCCGCCGCGCACCGTCGCCTCGGCCTGCCTTGCGGGAGCGGAGCTCCTTCCGGTGCTGTTCAAAGGCTTCATAGCCCCCCGGGTAGAAAACGATCCGTCCTTCTTCAAGAGCCAAGACCGCCGTGCCCAGCCGGCGGAGGAGGTACCGGTCGTGGGACACCACCACCAGGGTACCCTGGAATGCCTCCAGGGCTTCCACGATCCGTTCTCTGGAGGGCAGATCCAGGCCGTTGGTGGGCTCGTCTAGGACCAAGAGGTCAGGGCCGGCCAGGATCAGCTTGGCCACTGCCAGCCGCACCCGCTCGCCTCCCGAAAGATCCCCCACCCGCTTCCAAACCGTGTCACCCCCGAGCAAGAGGCACCCCAGCAAGGTTCGCACCTGGACCTGATTCGCGGCCTCGTTCCCTCCCGACGCTTCGGCCAGAACCGTCCGGTCTGGGTCCAGGTTCTCCAGTTCCTGGGCAAGGAAGGCGCTCCGAGCCACGTTGCGGTGGATACGGCCTTCTACAGGCTCCAGCTCCCCCAGGAGAAGACGCAGCAGGGTGGTCTTTCCGGAGCCGTTGGGGCCGATCACCAGCACCCGGTCCCCTCGCTGGATGGTGAAGGTCGATCCGCGAAAAAGCCAGGAGCCACCGGGATAGTGAAAACCCATCTCGTCCGCGGCCACGAGAACTCTGCCGCCTCTTCCTTCTCCCCCGAAGGCCAGCTCGATCCGCTCTTGCTTCGCGGGAGGTTCTTTACGCATCCGTTCCAGGCGTTTCTCCATGGCCCGAGCCTTCCGGGCGTGAACCTTGGCCTTGGCTCGCAGCGCCGGCTTGGCCAGCCCGTATTCCCGGGGGAGCTTCCGATTCTGAGCCCGTCGGGCCCACTCCTGCTCCCGGCGGATCGCCTCTTCCAGGCGCCGCTTCTCTTTCTGATACTGGCGGTATTCTGCATCGGCCCGCTCCAGTTCCCGTTGCCGCTGGGCGGCATAGGCCGAGTAGTTCCCGGGATACGATCGGATCTTGCCGTCCTCGAAGGCCAGAATGCGGCCGACCACCCGGTCCAGGAAGAAGCGGTCATGACTCACAACCAGGACCGTGCCCTGGTAGCCCAGGAGGGTCTCCTCCAGCCGCTCCAGCCCGTTGATGTCCAGGTGGTTGGTCGGCTCGTCGAGGAGCAGCACGGGCGGCTCGCCGGCAAGAGCGCGGGCCAGCGCGGCCCGGGTCTTCTGCCCGCCCGATAGCGTTCCGGCAGGCCGGCGCAGGAGCTGCCGGTCGAGCCCCCAACGAGCCAGCAGCTCGGGCGGGACCGGGCCCAGTTGCTCCCCCAGGGGAACCTCAGGCTCCCACGGCGGCGCCTGAGGCACATACCCGATCGAGATGCCGGTCGGGATCCACCGGACCTGGCCTCTGTCCGGTGCGACCCGTCCGGCCAGGATCTCCAAGAGGGTGGACTTCCCGCACCCGTTGGGGCCCACCAACCCCACCCGTTCCCCAGCCGCCAAGTGGAAGCTGGCCCCTTCGAAGACCTGTTGGCCACCGTACCCGATAGCGAGTTCATGGACGTGCAGGACCACCATGCGATCTGCCTCCTTCGCCAAGGTCGGGCGGTCCCGCGTCGGGCGCTGAAAAAGCAAAGCCACGGTCGCGCTCCCGTGGCCTGATAAGAGGGAAACCTTCCTATTGAAGTAAGGAGGCGCGAAGGCACGCGCAGGACCGGCCCAAGATGCAACGCCAGGCGAGAACAGGAACCCTACTCCCCGGTGCGGCGTTGCGGTCTGCAGTTAACGCTGGGCGGTCCTCTTCATGCGCAAATACCTCTGCCTCGCGGGCGGTGAGATGCGGCGGAGCGCGGCCCACTGGCCGTGACTCCTGGGATGTATCATACCCGATGGTGTCTGGGGCCGCAAGACGCACCGCCGCGGAAGGATGGAGCCCCCGAACGGGGAATGGTGCGGCGGTAGGCTGGTACGAAGGAGGAAACCCTCGATGAGCACCCGTCGCGTTGTGGTGGTTGGGTACGGCCGGGTGGGCCAGGCGGCGGTCGAGGCTGTCCTCGAAGCCCCCGACATGGTCCTGGCCGGGGTGATCCGCCGGGATCCGACCCAGCGGGGGGAGCTTCCACCCCACATTCCCGTGGTGGCGGAGGTGGCCCAGCTGGGTAAGGTGGACGGAGCGCTCCTGTGCGTTCCCACCCGCCAGGTTCCCGAGGTGGCCGAAAGGTACCTGCGGGCCGGCATCCACACCGTCGACTCCTACGACATCCACGGCGAGCTGGTCCATCTAAGGGAACGCCTGGGCCGCATCGCCACCGAGCATGGCGCGGTCGCTATCATCTCGGCCGGATGGGATCCGGGAACCAACTCCATGGTCCGGGCCCTGATGGAGCTGATGGCCCCCCGGGGGATCACCTACACCAACTACGGCCCCGGGATGAGCATGGGGCACTCGGTGGTGGTCCGGCAGGTGCCAGGTGTGCGGGATGGGCTGGCCATCACCATCCCCGCCGGCCAGGGAACCCACCGCCGCATGGTCTATGTGGAGTTGGAGCCCGGCGCCGACCTGGAGGCCGTGCGGCAGGCCATCGTGGAGGACCCCTACTTCCGGAATGACGAGACCCGGGTGATCCAGGTGCCCTCGGTGCAGGACCTGGTCGACATGGGCCACGGAGTCCGCATCGAGCGCAAGGGGGTCTCAGGCCGGACCCACAACCAACAGTTCGTCTACGATATCCGGATCAACAACCCGGCCCTGACGGCCCAGATCATGGTCTCCGCGCTCCGGGCTAGCTTCAAGCAACCGCCGGGCGCCTACACCCTGCTGGAGGTGCCCCTGATCGACTTCCTCCCGGGGGACCCGGAGGAGAACCTGCGCCGCCTGGTCTAGCCCCCTACCCGCCCGCCTCCTGACCGCCCGGGGGCATGGATGGGCCCCACGGCCTATGGCCAGCCCAACCGCTGGTCCGTAGGGTGTACCAGACGTGCCCTCAGGGCGAAGAGGAGGCAGAGGCCGGTGAAGCTGAACGGCGACGACAATGCGTTCCTCATCTTCCTGATCCTCATCCTGCTCCTTTTGAGCGATCAGTTCTAGGCAGAGCGCCCCGCCCGGCCCAGGCCGGGCTTTTTCAATCGAATTCGGCTGGATGTCAGCCGACTTCGGTTCCTCTCTGCCGGCCCGGAGCAGATCTCAGCGGGGAAGGACTCATTCACCGTCGTCCTCCATCCTTCGGCTTCCACATACTTCAGAGCCGGCCTCCATAGATAAAAGCACGCCGCCTGGCTTCATGGTGGCGGTGAGGACCAGGCGGCGCACCTCAAGAGATCTTGGAGCAGAGTGTTTCACTGCCCGCGACGCCGAAACAGGATGACAAGGCCCCATGCCGTGAGGAGGAGCCACCAGGCGGACCCGGTCGCGAGGCTGGCGATGATTCCCGCCAGAATCCAGACCCAGGGATGTCCTTGTTCCTCTTCCCGGGCCGCCCGGCGTTCAACCTGGGAAGCGGCCGGTTGAAGGGCGGACGTGTCGGCCGCGGTGGCCGCTCGCTCCCTCCGGCGGCCCTTCTTGGTGCGGTACTCGTACCCGATGCCTGTGCCGGGCAGGCTCGCCCGGACGGTGCCGCCCCGGGGCCCAACCCCGACCCGGAACCCTTTGACGCCGGCGCTGATTCCGACACCGCTTTTGCTGAGATTGAGCCGCACGCCTTTACCTAATGGAATCCGCTTCTGGAATCGGAGCCCTTTCACGCTGTTTCAGCCCCCCGTCGATGGTCTCTTTCATCCTAAACGGCCGCGCGCCGGTGTCCTTGAGCGGCCGGGGAGCCCCGGGGTCCCTCCATGTCGGCTGGTGAATGGGTCCCCGGGATGAGGACGGGCTCTGGCGTGCCGCCATAGGCTTGTCAAGGGTGTATCGCTGCTGTGGAAGGAGGCCGAGGGATGTCGGGTTACGGCCGCAAGGGCGACCAGGACAGTGCGTTCCTGATCTTTCTGATCCTTATCCTGCTCCTCTTGAGCGATCAGTTCTGAGGCGCCGCACGGGAACTCGACGGCAACAGGCCTCCAGGCCCGCCATCGGGCGGGCCCGAGGCCTGCCAGGCCCGATCCCTGGGACCCCAGCCCCGAACCCGTCTGAGCTCAGCAGGGATCGCGGTTGACGGCCCCGAACCGGAAGGATAGAATGGAGTGCGGTTGCCGGCCCCGAGACGGGTCGCGTGCCCCCATCGTCTAGCGGCCTAGGACGCCGCCCTTTCAAGGCGGTGGCACGGGTTCGAATCCCGTTGGGGGTACCACGTCGACACGAGAGCGCTTGGCTTGGTCGTCCACCAACACGGAGACAGGGCGGAGGCTTGACCAGGATCCGGGAACAAGCGCTCGGCCGCCTGCCCCTCGTCGATTCGATGGGGCGGGCGGTTTTCGCGTTCTCCTGCTTCAAGAGTTTGCGCTGCGAGCTGAGAGCTAAAAGATGATGCCCAGTGAGGCTACCGGCCCCGTATACCAGGGGTCCTCGGCCCAATGCCGGTAGCCGATCCGGGTCTGGAGTTGACCCCATGCCGTCGGCCACGCTACCGGTCCCCACCGGGAAAGACGAGACCGAGCTCCCGGCCCAAACGTCGGCCTGCCGCTC
>NZ_VSCV01000044.1:0-8828 GCF_047459355.1 Limnochorda sp.
GGCCGCCCCTTGAGGAATGGGGCCGTGCTGGCGCTCCCAGGCGATCAGATCGTCCACCGTCACCTGGGCGTCGTGATCCCGGGCGGCCCGCTCCTCAATGGAGACGACAACCAGAGGCGCGATCAGGTTTTCCAAGGGGATTTGATCCGCCGTCCAGAGGTCGGGGCCGGCGACAAAGTGGGCCGGTGCATCCAGGTGGGTGCCCGAGTGCTCGGCCACGATCCACTCCCGGGCATAGAACCCGTCCCGTTCCACGGTGTAGCGGGTCTCCAGCCGGGGGCTGTCGAAGCTGGGGAAGACGGGGAAGTGGGGGGTCAGGGTGTGGGTCAGGTCGGCGAGATGGGTGAAGCTCAAGGAACGCCCTGAAGGTGCGGGGGCAGCCTGGGCCGACGCCTCTCGCCAGGGGAGGAGAAGGGCGGCGGCTGCCGCGCCGGCCGCCTGCAAGAAGCGGCGGCGGGAGAGTTCCGTCGCAACATGCTGGATCACCGCTGGGGCGCACACCGAGACCACCTCCGGCCGGATCAGGAGTCTGAGGTTCCCGCGCGGGTGGCACGGGTCCTCGGATGGAGTTGCCAATAGGGTAATAAGTTGGACAACGCGTGTCAATCGGGGTGGGAGGGGGGCAGCCAAACGGAGGCCTGCCTGCTCCTCAGCCCTTCACCGCCCCCGCCGACACCCCTTGGGTGATCTGCTTCCGGAAGATGAGGTAGAAGATCACCATGGGCAAGAGCCCGATCACCAACGCGGCGAACTGCTTCCCATAGTCGGAGGAGAGCGCGCCCGAGAACTTGAGGATGCCGACGGGCAGTGACTTGAGCCGGTCGTCGGAGACCAGGATGTTGATCAGCATGAACTCGTTCCAGATGGACGCGATGTTGAGGATGGCCACGGTAACGGCCACGGGGCGGGTCATGGGGAGGATGATCCGGCGGAAGATGGTGAGGTAGCCGGCCCCGTCCACCCGGGCCGACTCCACCACCGCGTCGGGAATGCCCCGGATGTAGGCGGTGAAGAGGTAGACGGGGATGGGCAGGCTGATCCCCGTGTAGACGATGAGCACGCCCAGGCGGGTGTTGTACAGGTTGGCCATGTTGGCCACCAAGAAGAGGGGGACCATGATCGACTGGATGGTGAGCAGGATCCCCATGACGAAGGTCCCGTGTAGGACGGGGGTCCAGCGGGACTTCAACTTCGCGAAGGCAAAACCCGCCGCAGAGGCCAGGAGAATGACGGCCGCCGTGGAGACCGACGTGTAGAGCAGGCTGTTGGCCAACAGGGTGCCGAACTTCCCGATCCGCCAGGCCTGGGGGTAGTTGGCCACGTACCAACGCTTCGGCAGGCCGAGGGGGTCCAGCTGGAAGGCCTGGGTGGTCTTGAAGGAGCTGATCACCAGCCAGGCCAGCGGGAAGAGGGTCATGACGGCGAAGGCAAGGAGCACCCCGTAGAGGAGCACCTTGCTCACCAGGCCGGTCTCCCGCCGGAGAATCCGGCTGCCTGCTTTCTGCCGGGCTTGGGCACTCAAGGCGGCCCGCATCAGGCATCCCCTCCCAGACGCTTCTCGAGGAGGCGGACGATCCCGATCAGCCCCAGGCTGAGCATCACCATAAAGGTTGAGACCGCGTTGGCCAGGGGGAAGTCGGGAGCGCCGCGGAAGGCCGTGTCGTACATGTAGAGGGACAGGACCGAGGTCCGCCGGGCGGGGTTCCCCGCGGTCATGGCAAAGATCAGGTCAAAGCTCTTCAGCGACCCGGAGATGGCGAGGATGATGGTGGTCACGAGAACACCCGAAAGGGCCGGCAGGATCACCCGGCCCAGCACCTGCCACTCGTTCGCCCCGTCGATCTTGGCGGCCTCGATCAGCTCCGGCTCGATCTTCTGAAGGCTGGCCAGGAAGATGATCAGGTAGGTGCCGGTGTACATCCAGAGCATGACGAAGAGCACCGGGAGCATGGCCGTCTTGGGGTTGAGGAAGAGGGTGTTCTCCCAACCCGGCTGGATGGACTGCATCAACCGGGTAAAGGGGCCGTAGGGCGAGAAGAAGGACTGCCAGAGGATGCCCACCACGATGGTGGAGATGACGGTGGGCAGGTAGATCATGGTCTGGAAGAAGTCCCGCCACCCCACCAGCTTCCGGTAGAGCACGTACGCCATGATGAAGCCCAGGGGGATCTGGCCGAAGACGGAGATGCCGATGATGGCCAGGTTGTTCTTCAGGGAGATCCAGAAGAACCGGTCCTGGAACATGCGGACGTAGTGCTCCAAGCCCCGAAAGTTCAGAGCTCTGCCTTCACCGAAGAGGGGGCCGCCGTTGTAGTCGGTGACGCTCAGCCCCAGGGAGAAGACGGTGGGGAAGGCGACCACCGCCAGGTAGAGGATGACCGCCGGGAGGGCGAGGAGGAGGTAGGCTCGCCGCTCCTCAGCCCGTCCTGCCGCACGCATGGACCCTCACCTCCAGAAGGGCCGGGGCGGGCGCAGCGCCCGCTGCGCCCGCCAGATCCAGAGCCCCGCTTACCGCCGCGAGGCCCGCCAGGCCTCCAGCGCCCGCTGCACCGAGGCCGCAACCTCCTCGGGCGTGGCCAGTCCCAGCCCGATCTCCTGCAGGCCGACGTTGAGCGGCCCGTACACCTGGGAGTCGAGCACGTCGTCCAGGACGTAGGTGCCGGAGAACCGGCCGTAGAAGGTGGCCCGCTCTTGGGCCAGGGGCTCGAGCCGGTCGCTGGTGACGCCCTTCCGGGAGGGGAAGGCGGAGCCCGTCTCCAGGCGGATCCGCTGGACCTCCTCGGAGGTGAGCCACTCCACCAGCCGCCAGGCGGCCTCCTCCTTGCGAGAACCGGCGGGGATGGCCGCGTTGATGCCGAAGCCGGCCGCCGGCACCGAGGAGGTCGTGTTGTGGACCCGCTCCCCGGGGATGGCGGGGAAGACGGTCATGACGATGTGCTTCTGCTCCTCGGGCGGGATCAGGGCCTCGCCGGTGGTGGGGTCGGTCAGGAAGTTGCCCACCTTCCAGTCGCCGTCGATGAGGAAGGGCGCCTGGCCGGCCGCGAAGAGGGGGTCCACCTCGTTGTAGGCCGTCTGGAAGATCCGCCGGCTGAGCACCCCGTCCTCGAAGAGGGAGGCGTAGAACCGCAGGGCGTTGACGAAGGGCTCATCGGTGAACTTGGCCCGCCCGGCGATGATCTCATCCATCATCTCATCGCCCACGAGCCGGCCGACGATCATGCTGAAGAGGGTGGACTGGATGACCCAGTCGTCCTTGGCCCCCATGAGGATCACGTCCTTGCCCGCGGCCCGGAGGGTGGGCACCATCGCCTTCAGATCCTCGTAGGTCTCGGGGATGGAGAGCCCCAGTTCCTCCAGCACTTGGGTGTTGACGTAGAGCACGTGGGTGGCCGTGAGCCCGATGGGGAGCTCACCCAGGTAGCCGCCCGCTTGGGGCCGGAGCGCGGCCTCCGCGAACTGGTCCCGGATGGGCTCGATGAAGGGCGTCAGGTCCTTCACCAGGCGCTGGGTGTGGAGGGTGCTGGAGCGCCCGCCCGGCCACATGTAGAGGACATCCGGCAGCCGGCCGGCCGCGGCGTACGCCTCCGTCTTCTGGTGGAAGGGCTCCAGGAAGAGGTCTTCCCGGACGATCCGGATGTCGGGGTTGTTCCGCTCGAAGGCGTTCCAGATCTCCTCGATCTCCCGCTCAGCCCCGGGGCTGGTCGCATCCAGGTAGTTGAGCACCGTCAGCACGATGGGCTCGTCGCTTTGGGCCAGGCTCTCGCCCGTTGCCAGGACGGTCGCCAGGAGGGCGACGGCCATCACCGCCACGCGCCAGCACAGATGCCCCTTGCGCGTCACAGGAATTCCCTCCTTCTTAGAACTCAGAGTCGTTGGCAGGTTCTGGCATCCCTTCCGACTCACCGGTGCTAAGAAAGGGGCGCTCCCTCCCTTCACCATGACTCCCGCACCAACTCGGACCGGTCCGGGGCGTGGGGGGTGAGCCAGGAGTCGATCACCAGCCCCGTCGCCCCCATCAAGTCGGCGTCGGCCCCGAGGCTCGCGCCGTGCACCCGGACACTCTTCTCCAGGCCGGTCTGGTCGATCACCCGCTGGACGCCCGCCTCAACCTCCTGCACGAAGGCCGGGCTGAAGGCGCCCCAGACCCCGCCGATGAAGATGGCCTCCACATCCAGAAGAAGCGCCACGTGGGCCGAGGCGAGGGTGAGGGCCTGGCGGGCCTCCTCCACCAGCGCACGGGCGGCCGGTTCGCCCTTGGCTGCTCGGCGGAAGAAGGTCTCCTGATCGGCCTCTCGCCCCGTCAGCTCCGTATAGCGCTTCAAGACGTCCCGCACGTTCACGTACGTCTCCAGGCAGCCCCGTTGCCCGCAGCGGCAGGGGTGGCCGTCGGGAATCAGGGGGATGTGGCCGATCTCACCCGCCATCCCCCGGGGTCCGTTGAAGAGCTGGTGTTCCAGAACGATGCCGGCCCCCACGCCCGCTTCGGTCTTCAGGAAGATGAGGTTGGCCGGTGGGTGCCGCTGGCCGAACCAGACCTCGGAGAGGGCCGCCGCGTTGGCGTCGTTCTCCACCAGGACGGGGAGCTCGAGCCGCTCTTCCAGCTGGGCGGCAAGGGGGACCTGGGCCCAGCCCAGGTTGACCGAGCGGACCACCCGCCCCTCGGCCCGGTTGACCACGCCTGCCACGGCCAGCCCCACGCCCAGCAAGGAGCCCCGGTCCACGGCGGCCTCCTCGATGAGGCGGTGGATGCGCTGGGCGAGGTGGGTGACGAGGGCCTCAGGCTGGAGGGTGCCGGGCGGGTACGCGGCCCGCCGGATCGCCTCGCCCCGAAGGTTGACCAGGATCATGGCCACCTGGTCCCGCCGCAGCTCCACCCCAACGACGTGGAGCTTGGTCTGGTCGATTTCGAGGAGGGCCGGCCGGCGGCCGCCGCTGGAGGCGGCCAAAGCCTTCACCTGGACCAAGCCCGCCTCAGCCAGCTGGTTGACGATCCGCGAAACCGTCGCCGGGCTGATCCCCGTGGCCCGGGCCAGCTCGGCGCGGGTGCAGGCCCCCTTGGCGTGCAAGGTCCGGAGGATGGAGGTGGCGTTGTAGGAACGAATCAGGCTGGTGCTGCTCAGCCGGCGACGCCGCATGGGGACCTCACCCCGAGGATCTTTCGACCAAGGACTTTGTTGCAGACTGCAAAAATCTACCCTCATGATACTCGGCGTGGCCGGTCCACGCAAGACCCTCATGCAGGACTCATCTCAAAAATGCCGTAACTACGGGGAAGGCCGGGCCGGGCAGGGCCCGCGGCCGACCCTGGAGGAGGTCCGGAGCGATGCAGCACCCCCATCCCGAGCCGTCCCGTGTGGAGGCCGTCCTCCGCGCGCTCAGCCTGGAAGCCCAGGTGGGGCAGGTGTTCATGGTGGGCTTCCCCGGTACCCAGCCCCCCGAGCCCTTCCTGGCCCGGGTGGCCGCGGGCGAGGTGGGGAATGTGGTCCTCTTCGCCCGCAACTTCACCACGCCCGACGGGGCCCGGGCCATGATCCGGAGGCTCCAGGCGGCGGCCCTTGCGGCCTCCCTGCCAGGGCTCCTGATCTCCACCGACCAAGAGGGCGGGAGCGTCATCCGGCTCCGCCGGGGCGCGACCTGGTTCCCGTCGGCGATGGCGGTGGGGGCTGTGGGCGATGAAGAGCGGGCCGAGCGGCTCGCGGCCGCCCTGGGGGCCCAGCTGCGGGCCGTGGGCATCACCATGAACCTGGCGCCTGTCGCGGACGTGAACAACAACCCCAAGAATCCCGTCATCGGCACCCGCTCCTTCGGCCCTGACCCCGGCCTGGTGGCCCGCATGGTGCGGGCCTCCATCCGGGGCTTCCGCGCGGCTCAGGTGGCGGCCGTCGCCAAGCACTTTCCAGGCCACGGCGACACCAGCGTCGACTCTCACCTGGACCTGCCGGTCATTCCCCACGACCGGGCCCGGCTGGAGGCGGTGGAGCTGGTCCCCTTCCGGGCGGCCATCGACGAAGGGGTGGCGGGCATCATGACCGCCCACGTCGCCTTTCCCAGCCTCGACCCCGAGCCGGGGCGGCCGGCCACCCACTCGGCGCCCGTCCTCCAGGGCCTCCTGCGGGAGGAGCTGGGCTTCGACGGGCTGATCCTGACCGACTGCCTGGAGATGCGGGCCATCTCCGACCGCTTTGACCCCGGCGAGGCGGCGGTTCGGGCCTTCGAGGCGGGCGCGGACCTGCTCCTGATCAGTCACAGCCCGGAGCGGCAGCAGGCGGCCTACCAGGCCCTGCTCCAGGCCGTCCGGAGGGGACGGGTGAGTGAGGAGCGGCTCCGCGCCTCGGTCCGGCGGGTGCTCCGCCTGAAGGCGGAGCTGGGCCTTCTCACCGGCGACCTGGACCAGCTTCTACCCGACCGGCCCTTCGCCGAGGTGGTCGACGTGGAGGCGGCCAATGCCCTAGCCCGGGAGACGGCCCGGCGGGCGGTGCAGGTCGTGGTGCCGGGGAAGGGGGAAGCCCCCTGCCAGGGCCAGCCCCCGACGCTGACGCGGCGGCTGCAGGCAGGTGACTGCCAGGGCCTGCTCGTGGTGGAGCTGGGCGAGGGGAACAGGACCCTGGCCGAGGAAGGGGGCGACCCGCCCATCCACCTGGCCCAGGCCCTTCGGGAGCGCTGGGAGGCGGTCGGCGCTGGTCCCGACGGGCGGGGCCTTCCCCGGGCTTTCCGTGTCGAGGAGCTGGCCATTCCCTCCGGCGTCACCCCCCAGGACGACCCGACCGCCCGGGACCGGCTGCGGCAGGCCCTCGGGGAGGAGGGCCTCCTGCCCGTGGTGGTCACCCGGAATGCCGCCCGCCACCCGGACCAGCTCGCCTGGCTCCAGGAGGTGGCCCGCCTCTGCCCCGACAGGGTGACGGTGGTGGCCGCCGGGTTGCCCAACGACCTCGACGCCCTCCCGGCGCCGCCCGCGCTCTTCCTGGCCATCTACGGGGACCAGCCGCCGCACGTGGAGGCGGCGGCCGCGGTGCTGGTCGGCCCGGGGCCTGCCAGCCAGGCTTAAGCACGGGGGCTCACGAAGAGGGACGGGCACCGAACCGACCGAACAGGAGAGCGCCATCGACCTCTCGCCAGAGCTGGCCGGCGCTGCAAGGGACGACCGAGACCGGTTCAAGAGGAGGTACCGGCGTGAAGCTTGCCCTGATCTCCGACATTCACGGCAATGCCGTCGCCCTCCAGGCGGTCTTGGAGGAGATTCGCAAGGAGGGCGTGGACCAGATCGTCTGCCTGGGGGATGTGGCGGCAATGGGGGCCCAGCCCCGGGAGTGCGTGCGCCTCTTGCAGGAACTGGGGTGCCCGGTGGTCCAGGGCAACACCGACGCGGCCTTGCTCGACCGGCAGCCGTTGCCCGAGGACGCCTCCGAGCACGAGAAGGTGTTCTGGGAGATCGACGGGTGGGCTGCCGAGCAGCTGACCCGGGAAGACCGGGCGTTCGTGGCCACCTTCCAACCCACCGTGGAGGTGCCCCTGGGCGACGGGGAGGCGCTCCTCGCCTTCCACGGCTCCCCCCGGTCCCACTCGGAGATCATCCTCCCCACAACCCCCGACGAAACGCTGGCCGAGATCCTCGCCGGGGCGACGCACGTCCTGCTCGCCGGCGGGCACACCCACCGGGCCATGGTGCGCCGATTCGGCCGGTCCTGGCTCATCAACCCAGGGTCCGTAGGGCTCCCCTTCGACCGGGTGCCGCCCGCAACGGCCGTCCGCCATCCCGGCTGGGCCGAGTACGCCATCGTCACCTGGTCTCCAGACCGGAAAGGGGTGGACCTGCGGCGGGTTCACTACCCGGTGGCCGAATACGTGAAGGCCCTCCGGGCATGCGACATGCCCCACAAGGAGCTCCTGCTCGCCGATTGGGACGAGGCCTGAACCGGCCACGGTCTGGGCTCCGATGCCGCTGACGGAGTCTCATCGCCCGTCAGGGTGCTCCCATCCATTCCCATCCAGGCGCCCGGCCATTTCCGGCCGCCGCGGACAGGGGAGTGGGCTTGCCCCACTCCCCGCCGCATAAGAAGTTTCCAGGGACCCGGCGCCTGGGTTCAGACTGGATGGGAGGCGAGAGCGTGAAGGGACGGGGCATCGGGCTGGCGGTGGCGCTCGCCGTTCTGGCCGGTCTTCTGGCTTGGAGCGGCACAGCGTCGGCGGAGACCCTGCGGGTGCTCCTGCCCATCGGCGGCGGGTACACCGAAGAGGACCAGATCGCCATTGCCGAAGCGTACATGGCCGCCCATCCCGACGTGCAGGTGGAGATGGAGTTCGTCGGGTGGGACGCCCTCTGGGACCGGATCATCACCTCCATCGCAACGGGCAACGCTCCGGACGTGATCTACATCGCCTCGCGCTGGATTCCGGCCCTGGCTGACATGGGCGCCATCATCCCGCTGGATCCGTACATCGACGAGGCGAAGTGGGCCCTTTACTACCCGGCCGTCTGGGAGAGCGTGGAGTACCAAGGCCAGCACTGGGGCATCGTGCGGGCCATGTCCACCAAGGCGCTTCTCTACAACAAGACCCTCCTGGAAGCGGCGGGCGTGGAGCTGCCCATGACGAGCTGGGAGGCGATCCTGGAGGCGGCCCGTAGGGTCCACAACCCGCCGGAGGTCTACGGGTTCGGCCTGCCGGCCAACCGGTTCGTCTCCACCGTGACCGAGTTCCAGAACTGGCTCTACGCGAACGGCGCCCGCATCACCAACGAAGAGGGTGTCGCCACCGTGGACAGCCCGGCCGCCGTGGAAGCGATGGAGTTCTACTTCGGCGCCTTGAAGGCGTACGCGCAGCCGTCACCC
>NZ_VSCV01000079.1:0-1805 GCF_047459355.1 Limnochorda sp.
ACCCACAGCTGACCGTCCTGGGCCCGGAGGACGGGCAAGACCGGGCCCCCAGCCCCCGCCATGTAGGCTTGAGCCGCCACGCTGAAGGCGGCCCGGTCCGGGGGGAGCCGCAACCGCTTGAGGCAGAGGGGCTCCCCGTCCGCCTCCACCTTCCAGACCGCCTTGGGCCCACCGGCCTGGACGGTCCGGACCTGGCTGGCCACCCGGCCGTAGGCGGCCAGGACCCGCTGGACCGCGGGGTCAGTGCGCATCGTGATCGCCTCCCTGGAGCGGGGCGGGGAGCAGGGACTGGGAGGAGAGGACCTCCCACTTGTGGCGCTCGAAGGCGACCACGTGAGCCAGCCGCTGGAGGAAGCGGTCCTCGCTCCAGGTGGGCTCCCGGCCCCGCCGGTACTTGTCCACTAGCCCGTGGTACAGGTGGGGGAAGATGAGGTCGGCCTGGACCACCTCGTACTCGTCGGGCGCGAGGGGATGCACCTGATGGTACGCGGTGAGCATGGCCGTGGCCAGCTCGTGATCCCACGTCGGGGACCGCTTCAGCACCTTGAGGAGGATCTTCCGGAGGTCCCGGGCCGGGATCTCCACGCTGATGGAGTCCAGATCCAAGACCGCCAGCTCCCCTGTCGGCTCCAGGAGGAGGTTGCCCGCCGCGAAGTCTTGGTGGCAGAGCCCACCGTCCTCCCGGACCCGCTCGGTCCAGCGGTGGTAGGCCGAGCGCTGGAGGCGCTCCAGGGCGGCCCGGGCCGCCTCCACCATCACCGGGTGGTGGGGCCGGGCGGCCTCCCAAAAGGCTCCCTCTCCGAGCGGAAGCTGGAGGGCCTCCAGGCGCTTCAGGTAGAGCTGGGGCCAGCCGCCCAGCTGGATCCGGGCCTCAGGGTAGTCTGCAGCCGAGAAGCCCTTCGAGGCCCGGTGGAACCGGGCCAGACCCTGCAGGATCGCCTCCCGTTCCGCCGGCTCCTCGTACGAGGGGTTCCGCCCCTGGACCCGCTCCATCATGAAGAAGAGCCCCTCGGGGACGGCCACGTAGGGCCGGCCGTCCCGGGTGGGGAGGATGGCCGGCAGGCGGATGCCCTGGGCCCGGAGGTGCTCGGCCGCAGCCAAGACGAAGCGGAGGCGGCCCTCGCTCAGGGGCGACTTCTTCAGGACCCTCCCGCCGTCGGGGGTCTGGACCAGCCAGACCGCCTTCTTCGCCTTCACCGTCTCAGCGACGACGGACGCTTCAGGGCAGTCGTACGCTTCCAGCACCGCGTGGGGCACGTGCCCTTCTACCATATCTGCAACCCTCCAAGAGGACGCCTGGCGCATGGTATGCGGGCCGGTCTCGCTTGGAAATGGCGTTGGAATCCTGGCGGCTTCCCAAATGGGGCCGCATACAATGCGCCATCCAATCCTTGTGGAGGAGGCACGTTCATGAAGTGGCAGGAGGAGGGGTACGGCTCCCGGCAGCAGGCCGCGGATACCCTGAGCGACCTGGCCCGGCGGCTTGCCGAGGGCTCGTTGACGGTGGAGGGTCAGGAGGTCCGGGTCCCGGAGGACGGCCTGGAGTACAAGATCAAGTACTCGGACGACCAGGCGGAGGGTGAGCTCTCTTTCAAGGTGACCTGGACCCAGTAGCCGCCTGGGGATGTAGGGTGGGGGCAGATCCCGTAGGCGGGCCGCACCCAGTGCCGGCCCGCTCAATAGGTTGGAAGGGGGACGCCCCCCATCCCGATGGTCCCCATCGGGACGATGGAATGGAGGGAGAACCGTGACGCATCCCTACACGCCGCCCCCTGACGGCATGCTGGTGGTAGAGACCATCTTGC
>NZ_VSCV01000080.1:0-1800 GCF_047459355.1 Limnochorda sp.
ACCGCCGTCATGGTCTTCAACTCGGGGAGCCTCTGGGCCAACATGGCCGACATGGGCCACCCCCTCTTGGCCCACACGGGGGTGACCCTCATGCCGGCGGGGCCTCAGGGCCGCTACAACCTGGGCGGCGGAAACACCATGGTCCTCTTCGCAGGCGGGAATGTGGCGGCTGCCGAGCGCTTTATCCGGGACTTCATGACCCCGGAGCACTATGGCCAGCTCCTGCCCCGGATGGCCCCCATGTGGGCCCCAGTCTTGGAAGGGATGAAGGACTTGCCCTTCTACCAGGATCCCGTCAATCGGGTCTGGCTGGAGGCGGGCCAGATCAACGTCAACGTCGGGTACCCGGGCCCCGCCACCCCCTGGGCAGGGGAGGTCTTGAGCTCCCAGGTGCTCCTGCGAGCGCTCCAGACAGCCATCGTCGATGGGGTGCCGCCTGCCGAAGCCCTCCAGAATGCCAAGCGTGAGATCGAGGCCATCATGGCCAAGTACTAGCCCTGTCTGGTGCAGGTGAAGCTCCGCGGCCGGCGGGGCGGCCTCCCAGGGCTGTCCCGCCGCCGGTCATGGGAGAGGGGGGAGTCACCCTGAGCCCGTCCGCCCTGCACCGCGGGCCCTCCCAGAGGCCGGTGGACCTGATCACGGGCCTCCTCATGGTGGCGCCACTTCTGGTGGTCATCGTCGGCGTCATGGGCGCGCCGCTGCTCCAGGCCGTCTCCTTGAGCCTCACCGACAAGCGGATCGGCCTGCCCGGCACCTTTGTGGGGTGGGGCAACTACGGGCGGCTGGTGCACGATCCCCTCTTCTGGCTCGCGGTCCGGAACAGCTTCCTCTACGCCTTCGGGGCGGTGGCCCTCAAGCTCTTGGCCGGCTTTGGGCTTGCCTTGGTCTTGAACGAGGAGCTTCCCTGGCGGGGGCTCTGGCGGGCCATCATCTTGATCCCCTGGGCGGTGCCCGAGCTGGTCGCCGCCCTGACCTGGCGGTGGATGTACAGCGACACCAACGGCATCATCAACGCCCTCCTGCTCAGGGCAGGGCTCATCGAGTTCCCCGTGCCCTGGCTGGGCTCGCCCCAGACGGCCTTGGCCGCGGTGGTGCTGATCAACGTTTGGAAGGGCGTGCCCTTCTTCACCTTCTCCCTCCTGGGCGGCCTGCAGGTGATCGATGCGGAGCTGTACGAGGCGGCCGCCATCGATGGCGCCGGGTGGGCGAGCCAGGTCCGGCACATCGTCCTCCCCGCCCTGGCGCCGGTGATGGTGATCGCATCCCTCCTCTCGACCATCTGGACTTTCAACGACTTCACCACCATCTTCGTCACCACAGGGGGCGGGCCGGCCTACGCCACCACCACCGTGCCTATCCTCACCTACGAGAAGGCCTTCTGGAACCTGGAGCTGGGGTATGCGGTGGCCACCTCCCTGGCGGCGGCTCCCGTCTTCATCGGGCTGATCGTGCTGGCCACCCGGCTCTTCGCGGGGCGGGAACGCTGATGCGGACCTTCCGGATGAGGCGCCGCTACGCCTGGGGGCTGCTGGTGGCGGGGCTCCTTTGGACCACCTTCCCCCTCTACTGGATGCTGGTCACGTCGCTCAAGCCCGTGGCCGACATGTTCATGCCCCTGCCCAGCCTCTGGCCCTCCCGGGTGACCCTGGCCAACTATGTGGATCTCCTCGCCAACACTGGTTTCGTCACTTTTGTCCGGAACAGCCTGGCGGTGGGTTTGGTCGCCATGGTCTCCTCCGTCATGATCTCGACCCTAGCCGCCTACAGCATCACCCGGTTGCCCTTGCCCGGGCGGCAGGG
>NZ_VSCV01000045.1:0-8725 GCF_047459355.1 Limnochorda sp.
CCCGGGCGGGTGGGCGGGCGGGTGGTGGGGGTCCTCAACGTGGAGAGCCGGCGGCCGGGGGTGCTCACCCAGGAGGACGTTCACTTGATGGCCACCATTGCCGACCACGTGGGGGCGGTCCTGGCCCGGGAGGAGATCCTCCGCTCGGAGCGCCAGGCCCGCCAGAAGGCGGAGAGTCTGGAGCAGGTGGCCGCCGTCCTCAACTCCACCCTGGAGTGGGAGGCCCTCCTGGACCGGGTGCTGGAGGAGCTGGCCCGGCTGGTCCCCTCCGACGGCACCTCCGTCCAGCTCCTGGAGGGGGATCGGTGCCGGATTGTGGCCATCCGGGGCTTCGACGGCGTGGACGGGCTCCTGAACATGACCTTCCCCCTGGGTGGGGAGAACCCCAACCGGCAGGTGATCCGGGAGCGGCGGCCAGTCCTTCTCCCCGATGCTCCCGCGGCCTACCCCATCTTCCGCCGGCCGCCCCACCACCGGACCCGGTCGTGGCTGGGGGTGCCGCTCCTGAGCCGGGGCCGGGTGATCGGCATGATCGCCTTGGATCGCTTCCAGCTCAACGCCTTCACCCGCGCCGAGGCCGAGACGGCCATGGCCTTCGCCAACCACGTGGCCATCGCCCTGGAGAACGCGGGCCGGTACGAGGCCACCCTGCGCCAGGCCCTCACCGACGAGCTGACGGGTCTGTACAACCGCCGCTACCTGCGCCAGGAGATGGAGCGGGAGGTCCTCCGCAGCCGCCGCTACCGCCACCCCATGAGCCTGCTCATGATCGATCTGGACGACTTCAAGCGGTACAACGACCGCTACGGCCATCCCGCGGGGGACCGACTCCTCCGGGAGCTGGCCGAGGTGATGCAGGCCGAGGTGCGGCCCACCGACAGCCTGGTCCGGTACGGGGGCGAGGAGTTTGCGGTCATCCTGCCCGAGACGGACGTGGACGGTGCGGTGGAGGTGGCCCAGCGCCTCCGCCGGCGGGTGGAGCGCCACCGGTTCCCGGTGGGGGAGGCGGGGGCGGGCCGGGTGACCATCAGCGTGGGGGTGGCCGCCTTCCCCCACCACGGCGAGACGGCCCAGGAGGTGCTCCAGGCGGCCGACCGGGCCCTCTTCCACGCCAAGCGGGAGAAGAACCGGGTCTGCCGCTACGACGAGCTGCCCCCTACGGCGCCCCGGGAGACGGCCCCCGGGACCCCTGGCCCCGGCCCGTAGCTGGGGGCCGGCGCCGCGCCCCCGCCCCGTGCCCTTGCGTCCCTCGCCGGGCCGGTGGTATCCTGGGACCGCCGGAGGGGCTGGGAAAGGGGGGAGTCCGGTGGCCGCGGAGCGGGTGGTCGCGACCAACCGGAAGGCGCACCACGATTACTTCATCCTGGAACGGTACGAGGCGGGCATCGTCCTTCAGGGGACGGAGGTCAAGTCGCTGCGGGCGGGGCGGGCCAACCTGCGGGAGGCCTTCGCCAAGGTGGAGAACGGCGAGGTGATCCTCTACAACCTCCACATCAGCCCCTGGGAGTACGGCAACCGCTGGAACCATGAGCCCACCCGTCCCCGGAAGCTCTTGCTCCACAAGGCGGAGATCCGCCGGCTGTTGGGCAAGAGCCGGGAGGCGGGGAAGACCCTCATCCCCTTGCGCATCTACTTCAACAGCCGGGGCCTGGCCAAGGTGGAGCTGGCGCTGGCCCAGGGGAAGAAGCTCTGGGACAAGCGGGAGGCCATCGCCCGCCGGGACGCGGCCCGGGAGATCGAGCGCCGGTTGAAACAGCGGGCTTGAGCCGGTATACTTAAGGTGCCCACGAGTCACGTGCATGGGGGCGAGTTAGGTTCGACAGGGGGAACGGGGAGCGGAGATAAGCGGGTCGAGGTCCCACCTGCTCGTTAAACGGTGGATTCAAAGACAACTGCCGACAATCAACCGGCACTCGCGGCTGCTTAATTAGCTGAGCCGCGCGCCTGACGGGCTCCGCCTGCCGAGACTCGTCGGGTGTCATCGGAGGCAGGCTTACCGGCCCTCCCCGCCCAGGGTGGGCCGGGACACTCCTCTGGGATAGCCCCGTAGGCATCCTGCCTGTGGGAGGCCGCGGGGCGAAGGTCATACACAGGCTACGCCCGTAGAAACTCCCCTCTCTGTCCTTCTGGACCAGGGGTGCGACTCCCCTGCGCCTCCACCAGAGGGCCCGGCCACCCGGCCGGGCTTTTTCGGTGGTTCTCCCTTCCAACCTTTCCCAGGCGAGGAATCTCGGAACCAACCGAGAAGAAGGTCCATCGTACGTCGGAAGCTTCCGGAGATGGTCCTTTCTGGCCCTCTTGGGAGCCTGCTTGGGGGGAGGCGCATGGGCGGGGCGGTGGCAGAACGGGCGGCAACCCGACGGACCCCTTGCCGGACGCTGCTGGCCTGGGCTGCCGGCCTCCTGCTGGTTGCCCTCCTCGCGGCTGGCCTGCCCGCCGCCACGGCAGCGGAGCAGGAAGCCCTCCAGGTGGTCCGGGTGATCGATGGGAAGCCCGTCGCGCCCTTCCAGGCGGTGGGGCACCGCTTGGGCCTCCGGCTGGCTGCGGAGCAGCCGGACCCCGATGCCCTCATCCTGGAGCTTCCCGACGGCCACACCCTGGCCGCCCGGGCCTGGCGGGTGGACGGGCTCCAGTATGTGGACCTGGTCTCCCTCGCCACCGCCCTGGGCCTCCGCCTCGACTGGGATCCGGCCCTCTGGGGGTACCGGCTCCGCCCCCGGGCCGCGCCCCAGGGCCAGGATGAGCTGACCCTTCTGCCCGAACGGGTCTACGAAGGCCTCCGGGGGCCCGTCGCGCAGGCCCGCTTCACCACCGTGGAGGACCGGGGAGCGGAGACCAGCCCCCTCCCCTACCCGGCCCCCTGGCACACCCCCAGCGGCGAGGCGGTCCCCCAGGGAGCTCCGCCCGTCGAGCCGGACCAGCCCGGGGAGCCCCTGCACCAGATTTTGGGCCTGCGGGTCTGGACCGACGAGGGCCGCCCCCGGGTCCAGGTGGAGGCGAGCGGTCCCGTTGCCCACCGAAGCCTCCTTCTGGCCAATCCGGCCCGCCTGGTCCTCGATCTGGCCCCGGCCCAGCTGGACCGGTCCCTGGTGGAGCTGCCCGCGGACCAAGACGTCATCCTCCGGGCCCGGGCCTCCCAGTTTGAGCCCAACGTGGTCCGGGTGGTGCTGGATCTGGCCTCGCCGGTGGGCTACCGGGTGGCCCGCCGGGAGGACAGCCGGGTGATCCAGGTGGAGCTGGACGAGTCGGTGGCCGGCTACCGCCTCTGGTGGGAGGGGGACCGGCTCCACCTGGGCCTGGACGTGACCGGCCGGGTGCCCTTGGAGATCCGCCCCTTGCGGGAGCCCGACCGGTTGGTGGTGGATCTGCACGGGGCCACCGTGGCCCGGGAACGGTACGACCGCCCCGACGTGGAGGGGGTCCGGGCCGTCCGGATGAGCCAGTTTGAGCCCCATGTGGTCCGCCTGGTGGTGGAGTTGGAGCCTCAGGCCCGGGTGGCCCTACCGGAGGCGGCCATCCGCTGGACGCCCGAGCCTGGGGGGACCCAGGCGGTGCGGGCGGGCGGGGTGGAGGTGGTCTGGCTCAACCGCCTCGAGGAGCTCCGGGTCCGGACGGCGGGAAACTGGCTCTATCTCGCCCTGGAGGCGGAGGAGCCCGTCCAGCTGGAGAGCTTCCAGCTCTCGGGACCGCCCCGGCTGGTCTTCGACTTGCCGGCCACCCTGCTGGGTGGGGAGCTGACGCCTGCGGAGTGGACCGTCACCCTGGAGGGGGCGGAGGGCCAGGAGGGCCGGCCGGTCACCTTGCGGCTGGGCCAGTTCAACGGCGGCCGGGTGCGGCTGGTGGTGGAGGCCCAGGAGCCTTTGGCCTTCCAGACCTACACCCTGGAGGGGGCCAACCGGATGGTGATCGCCGTCGCCCCGCCCCAGGTGGGCCAGCGGCTGGTGGTCCTCGATCCGGGCCATGGGGGGCTGGACGGCGGGGCAGGCGACGAGGAGCTGCCGGAGAAGACGGTCAATCTGGAGATCGCTCTGGCTTTGGCGGAGATCCTGCGGGGGCGGGGCTTCCAGGTGGCCATGACCCGCAGCGACGACACCTTCATCCCCTTGTGGGAGCGGGCGGCCCTGGCCAACGCCCTCAACGCGGACCTCTTCGTCAGCATCCACAACAACTCGGCGTCGGATCCCGCGGCCCGGGGGACGGAGACCTACTACCTGCCCAAGCAGCCCAACAACCTATGGCTGGCCCAGGCGGTCCAGCAGGAGCTGGTCCGCACCCTGGGGCGCCGGGACCGGGGGGTCAAGTCCAACAACTTCTGGGTCTTGCGGGACGCGGAGGTTCCTGCCATTCTGGTAGAGGTCTCCTTCTTGAGCAACCCCGAAGAGCGGGCGCTCCTGGCCGATCCCGAGTACCGCCGGAAGGCGGCGGAGGCCATTGCCCGGGGCATCATCCAGTACTTCGCGCGGCTGGCGTCGGGACCGGCCCAGGCCCTCAACCAAGCGGACTCCGCGGAGCTTTGGCAGCGGGTGATGGGGGAACCCCGCAGCGAATCGGGAGCCCAGAACCCTCGGTGAGGGAGGGGTGGAGCGATGCCGTACGATCCCCAACGAGGCGTGAAGCTGCTGGCTGTTCTCGCCCTGGTGCTGGGCGTGGTGGTCTTGGGCTGGCTGGGAACGCGGTGGCAGGAGGCGATCGACCAGCGGCTGACGCCCCAGCAGGAGATCCTGGTCTACTACGCCACCCCCGACGCCATGGGCCTGGTGGGCCTGCCGGTTCGGGTGCCTCAGGACCAGGTGACGCCCGAGGGGGTGCTCCAGGCCCTCTTTGAGGGGCCTCGGGAGCTGGCCGGGTACCGGAACCCCATCCCTGAGGGCGGGGAGGTCCAGTGGGTCCGGGTGCAGGGAGCCCTCGCCACCGTCAGCTTGAATCAAGAGCTGGTGGACAACCACCCCGGCGGGTCGGCGGGTGAGCTCTTGACGGTCTACAGCATGGTCCACACCCTGACCCAGCTTCCCGCCATCGAGCGGGTCCAGTTCCTGGTGGAGGGGCAGCGGGTGGAGACGCTGGTGGGCCACCTGGCCCTGGACCGGCCCCTGGAGCCCGACCCCGGGATGATCCTGGGAACGGAGGAAAGACTGGAGACAGGCACCGCTGCTGGCGAGGCCCCATAGGATGCGGCGCTGATCACCAGGTCCGGGGCCCGAGAGGAGGGCGAGGCATGGCAGAGGAGGCAGGCCACGAGCTGCTCCAGGCGCTGGCGGGCACCGCTGGCCCGCCCCGGGTGGCTGTGGTCGGCTTGGGGACCAGCAACCGGGCGGTCCTCCGGTGGCTCTTGGCCAAGGGCGTGCCGGTGATCGCCTGCGATCAGAAGAGCCCCCAGGCGCTGGAGGGGTACGGGGAGCTGGCCCGGCTGCCCCTGGAGCTCTGGCTGGGCCCTGACTACCTGGCCCCTGTGGAGCGGGCCGACCTGCTCATCCTCACCCCCGGCATCCGGAAGGATCTGCCCCAGCTGGAGGCGGCCCAGGCCCGGGGGGCGCGCCTCACCTGCGAGACAGACCTCTTCTTCAGCCTCTGCCCGGCGCCCATCGTGGGTATCACCGGCACCAGCGGCAAGACCACCACCACCACCCTGGTGGGGGAGATGCTGCGCCGGTCGGGAGTGCCCGCCTTGGTCGGCGGCAACATCGGCCGGCCCTTGATCGAGCTGGCCGAGCACGTGGACCCGGCCAGCTGGGTGGTCTTGGAGCTCTCCAGCTTCCAGCTGGAGCTCCACCGGAAGAGCCCCCAGGTGGCGGTGGTCACCACCCTGACCCCCAACCATCTCGACGTCCACCCCTCTATGGAGGCGTACGTGGCGGCCAAGCGGCGGATCCTGGAGTTCCAGTCGCTCCAGGATGCCGCGGTGCTCAACTGGGACCAGGAGGCGGTCCGGGCCCTGGCCTCCAGCACGCCCGCCCAAGTGTACTGGTTCAGCCGGGAGCGGGCGGTGGAGCGGGGCGCCTTTGAAGCCGACGGGGCCCTCTGGCTCCGCCTGGAGCCGGACCGGCTCCCCCAGCGGATCGTGGGCGTGGAGGAGATCCGCCTGCCGGGGGTCCACAACCGGGCCAACCTGTTGGCCGCAGCCGTTGCCGCCAGCCTGGCCGGCGCCTCCTTGGACGGGATCCGGGAGGTGGCCCGCACCTTCCGGGGGGTGCGGCACCGGCTGGAACCGGTGGGGGTGGTGGCGGGGGTGGAGTACATCAACGACTCCATCGCCACCACCCCGGAGCGGGCGGTGGTGGGCATCCGGGCCATGAACGACCGCCCCCTCCACCTGATCGCTGGCGGCTACGACAAGAGGCTGCCCTTCGAGCCTCTGGCCCACGAGGTGGTCCGCTCGGTGCAGCACCTCTACCTGATGGGCGTCACCGCGCCCAAGATCGCGGAGGCGGTCCGCCGGGAAGCACGCCGGACGGGGTTGCCGGGCCCGGCGATCCACCGGGTGCAGGATCTGGAGGAGGCGGTGGCCCTGGCCCGGCGGCTCGCCCGCCCCGGCGAGCGGGTCTTGCTCTCCCCGGCCTGTGCCAGCTTTGATCAGTTTGCCAACTTCGAGGAGCGCGGGGACCGCTTCCGGGAGCTGGTGGCCCAACTCGGTTCCCGCGGCCCGGCCGCCGCCGGCGGCGAGGAGGTCCATCCCCTGTGAACCATCCCACCGATCCCACCAAGCAGACCCCTGTTCCGGGGGGCCAGGAGGCCGCCCCCGGCCCCGCCCCGGCCCGGCCCGACGGCCGGGCTGATCACGAGCTGCGGCCCGTCCGCCTGACGGTCCAGATGATGAAGTACGCGGAAGGTTCGTGCCTCATCGAGCTGGGCGAGACCCGGGTGATCACCACCGCCACGGTGGAGGAGCGGGTGCCGTCCTTCCTCAGGGGCACGGGCCAGGGGTGGGTGACGGCCGAGTACGCCATGCTCCCCCGGGCCACCGAGGAGCGGACCCCCCGGGAGGCTTCCCGGGGGCGGATCTCCGGCCGGACTCACGAGATCCAGCGCCTCATCGGCCGGAGCCTGCGGGCCGTGGTCGACCTGAAGCAGCTGGGGGAGCGGACCATCTGGATCGACTGCGATGTCCTCCAGGCCGACGGGGGCACCCGGACGGCTTCCATCACCGGCGCCTTCGTCTCCCTTTGCTACGCCCTCCAGTACCTGCGGGAGCGGGAAGGGTGGGACCGGCTGCCCCTCTTCGATTTTGTGGGCGCCATCAGCGTCGGGGTGGTGGGCGGCCGGCCGCTCCTCGACCTGACCTACGACGAGGACTCCCAGGCTGAGGTGGACATGAACGTGGTGATGACCGGTTCCGGCCGGCTGGTGGAGATCCAGGGGACGGGCGAGGGGCGGAGCTTCACCTTCGACGAGATGAACCGCCTGCTTAAGCTGGCGGAGCACGGCATCGAGCGGCTCTTTGTGGAGCAGCGCCACGCTCTGACCGATACCATCCTGGAGAGCATTGACCAGCGTCTGGCCCTGGATCCTTCCGTCGGAGGGAACGGCAGGGCCCTACGGGAGGAGTGAGCGCCGGTGAGCATCCCGCCGCCTGTGCCCCCGGTCCGGGCGCCCCTGTGGACCCAGCGGGTGGCCCCACATCCAACGGAGAGCATCCTCCCGCCCCAACGCACCTTCGACTCGGAGGCGGCGCCCCGGCAGGAAGCGCCCGGCTCCCGGCGAGGCCGTCGGGGCTGGCTGGTCCTGGCCACCCGGAACCCGGCCAAGGTGGCTGAAATCCGGACCCTCCTCGCGCCCTTCCCCTGGCCCATCTACGGGCTGGACGCCTTTCCCGGCGCGCCCGACGTGGAGGAGAACGCCTCGACCTACGCGGGCAATGCCCTGGCCAAAGCCCGGGCGGCGGCGGAGTTCACCCTGGAGACAGCCATGGCCGATGACTCGGGCCTGGAGGTGGATGCCCTGAAGGGAAGCCCCGGGGTGCGCTCGGCCCGCTTCGCCGGCCCCGACGCCACCGACGAGGAGCGGAACCGGGCCCTGCTCAAGCTCCTGGAGGGGGTGCCCTGGGAGCAGCGGACGGCCCGCTTCCGGTGTGTCATCGCCGTGGTTCGGCCGTCGGGGGAGGCCTGGACCGAGGAGGGCGTGGTAGAAGGCTACATCACCACCGAACCCCGGGGCGACGGGGGCTTCGGCTACGACCCCATCTTCTGGGTGCCCCAGCTCCAGAAGACCTTCGGCGAGGTGGGGCCTGAGGTGAAGAACCGGCTGAGCCACCGGGCCCGGGCGGTCCGGAAGGCCCGGGAGCGCCTGCTGCGCGAGGCGGAAGACGGCAAGCCTTGAGGGGGCCCTTCGCCTCGACGGTCGTTGGGCTCCAGCCCGGCTTCCCCCGCCGGGCTGGGGGCGGCGGGGCGGTCGCTTGACCGGGCGACCCGCCGAGTGCTAGACTGGGAGCAGTCCTTCCACCAGTCGTCGGGGTGTAGCGCAGTTTGGTAGCGCGCCTGCTTTGGGAGCAGGAGGCCCCGGGTTCAAATCCCGGCACCCCGACCATGCTTTTCGGCCCCCGGAGGCGGTCGCCCCTAATGGCGACCCCAACCGGGGGCCGCGGCGCGAAAAGGGGCCGCCATTGGGGCGGCTAAAGCGCCCGGGGGCCTGAGCCGCCTCCGGGCGTTGGTGTCCCCCTGGTTCCTAGCCTTCCGCTCTTTCAGGCGCCCGGCTTCGGCCATAGCCTAGGCCTCTGGTCCCGAAGAAGGGC
>NZ_VSCV01000081.1:0-1764 GCF_047459355.1 Limnochorda sp.
CCAGTTTCCCGATGGGAGCTACGGCTTGGGGCTCAGGGTTTTTGAATTGGGCTTTGTCGCCCGCAGCTCCTTGAAGGTCCAAGAGCATGTTTTGCCCATTCTGGAAGAGGTCTTGCAGGCGACCAACGAGATCGTCTACCTCACCATCCCCCGCGAGGGTCAGGTTCTGTACATCGAGGCCCTCTACCCGACCAAGCGCCTGATCCAGTACTCCATCGTGGGCCGGCGGGGTCCCATGCACTGCACAGGGTGCGGGAAAGCGATGCTGGCCTACATGCCGCTGGATGAGGTGAAAGCCGTCGTTGAGCGGCACGGTCTGCCCCGCTTCACCCCAACCACCATCACCACGTGGGACGAGTTGATGGCCGAGTTGGATGAGATCCGGCAGCGGGGCTACGCCATCGACCGGGGCGAGCACAACGCGGGGGTGCACTGCGTGGCCGCCCCCATTCTGGGCGCCGGCGGGCAGCTGGTGGGGGCCATCAGCCTTTCGGGGCCCCCGCTCCACATAACGCCCGAGCGGATCCCCCGCTACGCGGCCATCGTGCAGCGGGCGTGTGGGGAGATTGCCTCCCAGGGGGGCTTGCTGGAGGTGGAGTAGGCCGGCCCGGATTGGGGAAGCACCTCTCAGCTCCACAAACGGAACAGCGTTCGGCATTGATGAACAACCCAACGGAACGAGCTGGCTGCCCCGGGAGGCGAGCTGCCGCGGGGCGGCGGAGGAGGGGAAGGCCAGGTGAAGCGACTCTACGGCATCGTCACACCCATGGTGACGCCTTTCAACCGAGACGGTCAGGTGGATTGGAAGGCTCTGGCGGATCTGACGGACTACCTGCTGGCAGGGGGTGTCCATGCCCTCTACCCGCTGGGCACGACGGGCGAAGCGGCCTTCATGACCGTCCGGGAACGGCAAGAGGTGGCCGAGGCGGTGGTGGAACGGGTCCAGGGGCGGGTGCCCGTCTTCGTCCAGGTGGGCGCCATTCCGACGGCGGACGCGGTCGCTCTGGCCCGGCACGCGGTCCAGATCGGCGCGGACGGCATCGCGGCGGTGACGCCCTACTACTTCCGCTACAGCGATGAGGAGCTGGTGGCCTACTTCGAGGCCATTGCCCGCAGCGTTCCGGAAGACGTGCCCATCTACCTGTACAACATCCCGTCCCACACCGGCAACGACCTGAAGCCGGCCACGGTGGCCCGGCTCGCCCAGGCCTTCCCCAACGTGATCGGCATCAAGAACTCCATGGGGGATCTTGACCGGCTGCGGGCCTACCGCCGGACGCGCGAGGATTTCTCGGTGCTGGTGGGTGGGGACAGCCTCCTGGCGGCCGCCTACCTGGAAGGCTGCGACGGGGCGGTGAGCGGTCCCTCCCAGTTGGCCCCGACGGTGTACGTGAGCCTCTTTGCGGCCCTGGAAGCCGGTGATTTCGGCACGGCCGCCGTGCTCCAGCGGCGGGTGAGCACCATTTGTGAGGTTGCAGGGTTTGGCCATGTGCCCACCATCAAGGGCCTCATGCGCGCCATGGGATTGCCCGGTGGGTGGGTGCGGGCGCCATTCCAGGAGGTGGCCTCCGACCACGTGGACGCCGCCTCCCGGAAGCTGAAAGGGCTTCTGGCTTAGGAGGTGATGGGAGGGAGAACGGGGCGACGTTCTCAGGGATCCTGACGGGATCAGCATCGGAGCCAAGACACGGGCTTCATCGGTGAACGATCCAGAACCGTGGGGAGGAAGAGACTGTGCGAATCCATCGTGGGTTAGCGCTGGTG
>NZ_VSCV01000022.1:0-34495 GCF_047459355.1 Limnochorda sp.
GGCACCTTGACGGTCCTGGGATGGGTTTCTAGACTCCAAAGGGAGACGGATACCAGAACCGGGTGAGGTACCGCAAAAGGAGGCGCTCCCGTGGAGAAGACGTACCGTATTGAAGGCATGACCTGCGATCACTGCGTGCGGGCGGTGACCAAGGCCCTGGAAGCCCTGGATGGGGTGGAGCGGGCGGTGGTCACCCTGCCCGATCAGGCGGTGGTCACCTTCGATCCTGAGAAGGTGACGGACGAGCAGATCCGCCAGGCGGTGGAGGCGGAAGGGTACCGGGTGGCCTAAGGAGCTCCCGCCTGCGGACAGACTCTTGCGGAAAGGCTCCCGGCGGGGCGCCCCGCCGGTCCCGGTCCTGCAGGCTCAGGCGAAGAGAACGTGCTGGCGCAGGAAGGCCTCCACCGCCCGGTAGAAGGCTTCGATCGTCTCACGCTGGCGCCAGCCGTGCCCCTCCCCAGGGTAGAGGTGGTACTCATGGGGGACCCCCCGGGCCTTCAGGGAGGCGACGATGGCCTCCGCTTGGTTCTTGGGGACCACCTGATCCTCTTCACCCTGGAAGATGGCGATGGGGTCCTGGATCCGCTCCACGTGGAAGAGGGGCGAGCGCTCCCGGTACAGGGCCGCCGCCTCCGGCAAGGGACCCACCAGCCCGTCCAGGTACCGCTCCTCGAACTTGTGGGTCTCGGCCGCCAGGCTGAAGAGGTTGGAGATGCCGTAGAGGCAGATCCCCGCGCGGAAGAACCCAGGGTGGGTGACCAGTGCCTGGAGAACCGTATAGCCCCCAGCGCTCCCGCCCATGATCACCAGCCGGTCGCCGTCGGCTAGGCCCTGCTCCGCGAGGTAGCGGCCGCCGCTGACGGCATCCTCCACGTCGAGGACGCCCCACTGGCCCCGGAGAGCGTCCATGTAGGCCTTGCCGTAGCCGGTGCTCCCCCGGTAGTTCACCTCCAGGTACGCGTACCCGCGGGTGGCGAAAAACTGGGCCCGGGGCGACCAGCCCGCCACCGCCTGGGAGGTGGGCCCACCGTGGATGTTGATGATGGCCGGCGGCAGGCCCGGGCTGCGGAAGCGGGTGCCCGCCGGTGGGTAGAAGAGCCCGTGGACCAGGGCGCCATCCGTCGACCGCCAGGTGAGGGCCCGGGGCCGGCTCAGCTCCGCGGGGTCCAAGGTCTCCGCCTGGCTCCGGCGGATCACCCGGACGGTGGCCACCTCCCGCTCGGATGCCTGGCCGTTCCCCGCCGCCGTCCGGGCCTCCCGGGCCGGAGGCTCCACCACGATCACCCGGGGCGGGATGCGGGCTGACGAAGCAATGAGCGCGATCCGGCCGGACAGCGGGCTGGCCGCGATCTGGCTCAGGTGGGTGTAGGTCTCCACGCCGGGCACGGCCCGGCCCTCACGCTTCTCCACATCGTAGGCCCAGAGCCGGTAGAAGCCGCCCTCATTCCGCAGCGCGTACAACGTCCGGCCGTCGGGCGAGAAGGCCAGGGTCCGCATGCCCTGCACCCAGGCAGGCTCCGCGTGGTCCACCTCGCCCGCGGTTAAGGGCGTTCGGGAGCGGGCCTCCAGATCGTAAAGGTAGATCTGGAACCAGCCCGTCTCGTTGGAGGCGAAGGCCAGGTACCGCCCATCGGGGGAGAAGATGGGCTGGAAGACGGCCGTTTCGTCGCTTCCCGCCACATGCTCCCGCTCCCGCACCACCGGGAGGGGGCCATCCAGGTCCAGCTCGGCCAGGTAGAGGCGGCTGCCGTCCCAGGGCATCTGGGGATGGTTCCAGGCCACCCAGGCGATCTTCCGCCCGGAGGGGTGCCAGGCGGGCTGCATGTAGAAGTCGTCGCCCTCCACCAGCTTCTGGGGCCAGTGGCGTCCTTGGGCATCCACCACCGCCAGCCGGTCCACCCGCTCGTAGCTGCTCACAAACAGCACCCAGCGCCCGTCAGGGGAGACGGCCGGCGAGGCCACCTCACCGAAGGCCGGCGTCAAGGCCTGGGCCTCACCCGGGCCCAGGGGCTGGCGGAAGAGCCGCCCGTCAGCCACGTAGTAGGCCGCGCCGTGCGCGACGGTAAACTCCCCGCCCCCATACCCCACCCGCGCCCGGACGGAACGGGCCGTGGTCAGATCCGAGGGCGCCTCGCCCCCCGGCTCGGCCCAGACCAGCACGCCCCGCCCGGACCGCTCCTCCCGCCAGACCAGCCGGTCGGTGGCCGAATCCCACGCGACGTCGCTCAGCCGGATCCCTTCGGCCAGGACCGCGGGCTGCACCGGGCTCTCCCAGGTCCCGTACGGTCGCACGGCCACACGCTCGGCCCCGTCCCGCCCTCCGTTCGTCCCGGGGCGTTCGCCCATGACCGCTCCTCCTTCCTTCCGTCCTGTAGCCTGTGGATCCATCTTCCTGCTGGCCCAGCCAACTCCTTCCAGGCCGACGCCGCCCCGCCCTCTCCCTCCCGGCCGAGGCCGTGCTATACTGAACCGAACCCTTTCCGGAGGAGATCGACCGATATGCAGCCAACGGTCCGCCCCATCCCCGCTTGGATCCGCCTCGTCGCCCTCCTGCTCCTCGCCGGGCTCCTGGCGGGCGGGCTGGCCTGGGCCGTGGTGGAAAGCGGTCTCATCCCAGCCTTCCAGGCCGTCTGGCGCCAGCTGGGCTCGGTGGAGGGGATCCGGGCATGGGTGGCCCGCTTCGGGGCGGCGGCGCCGCTGGCCATGCTGGCCATCCTGGTGGCTCAGGCCGTCCTGCTGCCCATTCCAGCCATGGCCCCGGCCGCCGCCAGCGGGTTTCTCTTCGGGCCTTGGGTGGGTACCCTGCTGGCAGTGGCGGGGGTGACGGCGGGCTCGGTTCTTGCCTTCCTCCTGGCCCGCGCGCTGGGGCGGCCCTGGGTGGTCCGCCTCCTCTCGCCGGAGCTTCTGGCCCGGCTGGACAGGCTGGTCCACCGGCGGGGCGCGGCCGCCCTCTTTCTGATCTTCCTCATCCCCTTTCTGCCCGACGACGCGGCCTGCCTGGTGGCCGGCCTCTCCCCCATCCCCTTCCGCCTCTTCCTGGTCCTCTTGGTCCTCGGGCGGAGCCCGGCGGTGGTGGTGGCCAGCCTCACGGGCGCGGGGCTGGCCGCTTCGCCCCTGGTGTGGGTGGGCCTGGGCGTCGCGGCCCTCCTCCCCACCCTCCTCCTCATCCGGCACCGGGACCGGCTCTGGCGGTGGCTGGAGCGGCAGGGGCTCCGGTGACCCTTGAAAGCCTGTCCCTGTGCCGGCGAGCCCCAGCCCCGGCGTGCCCTGCCCGGCCCGCCCCCAGCCGCCGGCCCCCCGGCCTCACCACCGGGGGGTGGGGTTGGATTAGGCGAGCCCCATCACGTTGTAGCCCGCGTCGACGTAGAGCACCTCGCCGGTGATCCCGCTGCTCAGAGAGCTGGCCAGGAAGACGGCCGCATCGCCCACCTCGTGGTGCTCAATGTTCCGCCGGAGGGGCGCCTTCTCCCGGTGGTGCTGGAGCATCCCGGTGAAGCCGGCGATCCCCCGGGCGGCCAGGGTGTTGAGGGGGCCTGCGGAGATGGCGTTCACCCGGATCCCCGCCTCGCCCAGCTCCCAGGCCAGGTAGCGGACGCTCACCTCCAGCCCTGCCTTGGCCACGGCCATCACGTTGTAGTTGGGCACCACCTTCTGGGAGGCGTAGTAGGTGAGGGCGAGGATGCTCCCGCCGGGCTTGATGAGCGGGCGGAAGGCCCGGGTGAGGAGGATCAAGGAGTAGGTGCTCACCTCCAGGGCGGTGCGGAAGGCCTCCCGGGAGGTTTCCAGGAAGGGCTGCTCCAAGGCCTCGCTGGGCGCGTAAGCGAGGCTGTGGACCATCACGTCCAGCTCCCCCACCTGCTGCCGGACCTGCTCGGCCGCCCGGGCCGCCGCCTCATCGGTGGCGACATCCAGCTCGACCAGGACCGGCTCCTTGGGGAGTTCGGGGATCAGGGCCCGCACCTTCTCCCCCAGGCGCTCGTTCTGGTACCCCAGGACCAGCTCGGCCCCTTCCCGGGCAAAGGCCTGCGCGATGGCCCAGGCGATGCTCCGCTTGTTGGCCACGTTGAAGATGGCGGCCTTCTTCCCCTGCAACAGCATAAGCCTCATTCCTTTCCACTCGAAGCTCCGGCAGCGCGGCGCCCCGCTGGGGATTATTCCCACCGGAAGCGCCAGGCCGCCACGCCGATCCCCACCACCGTCCAGAGGAGGAGGGCGGTCAGCTCTCCTGCATAATCCACCAGGGTGCCCGTCCCTTCCGCCACGCCCCGGAGCGCGTCCACCAGGTGCGCCAGGGGCAGCCGGTCCAGGACGGGACGGAGCGCCTCCGGCATCATCTCCCGGGGCCAGAAGACGCCGGAAAGGAACATCATGGGAAAACCGATCACGTTCCCCAGGTTGTTGGCCGCTTCCGCCGTCGGCGAGAGGGTGGAGATGGCCATGCCCATGGCCAGAAAGGCGACGGAGCCGAGGAGGCAGATGAGGAAGTACTGGACCAGATCGCCCCGGGTTTGGGCCCCGAAGACGTAGGTCCCCACCAGGAAGATGATGGTCACCTCCATCAGGTTCCGGGCGGTGAAGCGGCCGATGAGGCCCACCAAGAACCCGCCGGGCGGGAAGGGCGTGGCCAGCACCCGCTTGAGGAGCTTCTGCTCCCGGTAGTTGGCCACCACCCAGGTCACTCCCATGAGCCCCGTTTGCATGAGGGTCATGGCGATGATGCCGGGCAAGAGGTAGTCGAACATGTCGAACCCCGGGCTCCCACCGGCCTCCTGGACCTCGACCGTCATCAGGGCCGGCCGGCCGCTGATCCCCTGCTCCAAGCGGGTCACCACGTCCCGGATGATGGAGACCCCCAGATCCGCCACCTGGCTGCCCGGCCGGTGGTAGACGGTGATGGTCTGAGGCCCGGAGCCGGCGGTCCCAGGCCGGTCAGGCCAGGCCCCGGCCGGCAGGGCGACCACCAGGCTGGCCCGCTGCTCAGCCAAGGCCGCCAGGGCCTCGTCGAGACTCGCCTCCTCCCAGACGGTGAAGACCTCGATCTGGTCCAGGGTCTCCACGAACCAGTCCGAGAACCATCCAGCCTCTTCAGCCTGCCGGACCACCGCCACATCGAACTGAACCGAGGCCTCCCCGAAGACGGTCCCGATCAACCCCATCAAGAGCAGGGGGAAGAGGATGCCCCAGAAGACCGAACTCCGGTCCCGGAAGTAGGTGAGGAAGCTCATCCGGACCACGGCCCAGACGCCCTTCATCATTCCCGGAGCTCCCTCCCGGTGAGCTGGAGGAAGACGTCCTCCAGGCTGGCCTGCTCCACCCGCAGGCTGCGGAAGGCAAGCCCCTCCGCCGCCTGCAGCTCGCTCAGCCCCCGCAAGGTGGCGGTCGCATCCCGAGTGCGGAGGAGGACCGTCGGCCCCCCGGGCTCGGGCACCGAAACCGCCTCCACTGCCGGCAGGCGGCGGAGCCGGTCGCTCAGGGGCTCCGCCCCCGGCTCAGGGCCGCCGTTGGGAACCGGAAGACCGGCCGCGGGCGTCGCCAGGCCGTAGGGCAGTTCGAGGATGATCCACGCCCCGGGGGCGTGCTCGGCCACCAGCCGGTCCGGCCGGTCCAGAGCCAGGAGGCGGCCCCGGTCCATGATGGCCACCCGGTCGCAGAGGGCCTCCGCCTCCTCCATGGAGTGGGTGGTGAGGATGAGGGTCCGGCCCTCCCGGCGGATCTGCCGGATCATCTCCCAGAGGTTCCGGCGGGCCTGGGGGTCCAAGCCAGTGGTGGGCTCATCAAGGAAGACGATACGGGGATCGTTGATCAAGGCCAGGGCGATGGAGAGGCGCTGCTTCTGCCCGCCCGACAGGTTCCGGACCAGGACCCGGTGCCGGTCCCTCAGCCCCACCCGCTCCAAGACCTGGTCGACAGGGAGGCCCCTCCGGTGGAAGGCGGCGAAGGTCTCCAGGGTCTCCCGGACGGTGAGCAGGTCGAAGAACCCTGCCTCTTGCAGCTGAACGCCGATGACGGTCCGGACCGCCCGGGGGTCGTCCACCACCGAGTGGCCCGCCACCTCCACCCGCCCCCCGTCGGGCCGGCGCAGGCCCTCGAGGATTTCGAGGGTGGTGGTCTTCCCGGCCCCATTGGGCCCCAGCAGGCCAAAGACCTCGCCCTCGTCCACGGTGAAGCTGACGTGGTCCACGGCCAGCACCCGGCCGTACCGTTTCACCAGGCTCTCCACCCGGACCATGACCCGGGCCGCCACAGTGCTCCCCCCTTGCCACCCTGCCGGGGAACCTTCGCCTGGCGAGCGGTCTTTCCTCCACCGAAAGAGGAACCGTTCTTGACGGACGCGGCCATCTCCCGATAGGATGATACCCGTGGGGGTATATGGGCCGGGGCGGCCCCGGTCCGGGAAGGAAAGGGGGAGGGACCGTGCGGCTCAACGTGGGCACCACCGATCGGATCCTACGGGTCGTGGGCGGCGTGGCCCTGATCCTGATCGGCTTCTTGGCCCTCGCCGGGACGGCTCGAGTGGTGGCCAGCCTCATCGGCGTGGTGCTCCTGGCGACGGGCGGTTCGGGGTACTGCCCCATCTACAGCCTCTGCGGGCGAGGCACCCTAACACCCCGGGTGGACCCCCCCGACCGCTGACGGCAGGCAGCACCGGTGGGACGCACCGAAGAGGCGAGGCCGCCCGGCGACCCCGCCAGGGCGAACGGCCGCCGGCACCGGCGGCACAAGACGGGCCCGGCCGCTCTGGCCGGGCTCTTCCTTTCCCAGCTGTGATGGGTCCGGTTCCGAGGGGTCGGGCCCTAGTCGATGAGGGCAAGGAACTCGTTGAGGAGCGCGGGGGTGAGGGCCCCCAGGTACTTCACCCGGATGATGCCGGAGCGGTCCACAAAGTACGAGGTGGGAAGCGCCCGGACCAGGTACTGCTCGTTGACAGCCCCGTCCCGGTCGAGGGCCACGGGGAAGGTGAGGCCGAACTCCTCCACAAAGGCGGCCACCTGCTCCACGCTCCGCTCGGTGTGGGTGGCGTCCACCGCCAGCACCACCAGCTCCGGGTTGGCCTCAGCCGCTGCTTGGAGGTGGGGCATCTCCTCCCGGCAGGGCGGGCACCAGGAGGCCCAGAAGTTGATCAAGACAGGCCGTCCCTCGAAGGCCGAGAGGGTGAGGCTCTCCCCACTGAGCGCGGGCAGGGTGAAGTCCGGCGCCCGGCGGCCCGCCTCGGGCATGGGCCGGAGCAGCATGGCCGTCAGCTCCGCCGGCCCGCCCGCCACCGCCACGGCGACCGCGGCCGCCACCAGCATCCCTGCCAGCACCACAATGGCCGTCCGACGCACCCGCATCCGCCCCCGATCCGTCTGCCCATTCCCGTACCCCGAAGGGTAGAACCGTTCTCAGTATAGCTGGCCTGTCCTCCAGGTCAATCTCCCGGGACGTCACCGCCCGGGGAACGGGGCCAAGGCCAGCCCTCGCCGGCGGCGCTCCCGCCAGTGCCGGGCGGCCAGGCTGAGGCCGAAGAGGAAGGTGGCCACCAGCACAATGCTGGCCCCCGAGGGCAGGTCCCAGAGGAAGGAGAGGATCAGGCCCCCCACCCCGCTCACCAGGCTGACCACCAGGGAGAGGCCCAGGACCTGCCGGTAGCCCGAGGCCACCTGGCGGGCGGCCGCGGTGGGGATGACCAGGAGGGCCGAGGCGAGGACCACCCCCACTGCCCGGACGGAGACCATCACCACCAGCGCCACCGCGACCAGAAGCCCGTAGGAGAGCACCTCCACCGAGCGCCCGTCGATCCGGGCCAGCTCCTCGGAGAAGGCGACGCTCATCAGATCGTGGAAGCGGAGGATCACGAAGAGGGCCACCCCGCCCCCCACCAGGGCCAGAGCCCGCACCTCCGCGGCTTGCGCGGCCAGCACGTTTCCGAAGAGAAGGCTGAAGAGGTCGACGTAGCCGGGAACCCGGCTGAGGATGGCGGTGCCCAGGGCCATGGCGGCCGCGTGGAGGATCCCGATGGTGGTGTCCTCGGCCAGGCGGCCCCGGCGGGTGATCCAGCCGATGAGGAGGGCCACCGCCACCGCGAAGAGGGTCCCCGTCCAGAAAGAGGAGGTGCCCAGCAGAAGCCCCACCGCCAGCCCGCCGTAAGCCGAGTGGGCCACCCCGTGGCCGGCAAAGGCGAGCCGCTGGGAGACGACGAAGAAGCCCACCAGGCTGGAGAGCCCCCCGGCCAGGAGCACCACCACCAAGGCCCGGCGCATGAACTCATAAGCCAGGATCTCGCTCACCGTTCCCCACCCCTCTCCCCAAGACCCTCACCCAGCCCGCTCAGGGACCTCCGAAACCCCCACCTTCTCGGGGCCGCCTTCCGTCAGCCCTGTCAGGGCCGGGGAGGCCAGGAGCTGGGCCACGCTGCCGAGGGCCCAGGTCTGGTCCCGCAAGAGGAGCATCCGCTGGGCGTGGGCGGCCACCTGCTCGATATCGTGGGAGACCACCACGCAGGCCACCCCCGTCTGCCCGCAGAGCCTCGCCAAGAGCTGGTACAGGTGGCGCTGGGCCGGCAGATCGAGGGCCTGCTCCGGCTCATCTAGGAGGAGGAGGCGGGCCCCGCCGGCCAGAGCCCGGGCCAGCAGCACCCGTTGCTGCTCACCACCCGACAGCTCCTGGAAGAGCCGCGCCCCGAGGCCCGCCAGACCCACCTGCTCAAGGGCCTGGGCGATCACCCGCCGCTCCTCGGGCCGGACGCGCCGGAAGAGGGAGGCCCGGGGAACCACCCGGAGGGCGATGACGTCGGCCACCCGCAAGCCCAGCTGGTCGTTGAAGGCCCGCTTCTGGGGCACGTAGCCGATGCCTCCCGGCCCCACCCGGCGGACCACCCGGCCCCCCTGGACAGGGAGAAGGCTGGCCATCACCTGGAGCAGGGTGCTCTTCCCCGCGCCGTTGGGACCCACCACCGCCAGAAACTCCCCCGGGTGCACCTGCAGGGTGAGGCCGTCCAGCACCGTCCGGCCGTCCCGCTCCACCCGCACCCCCTCCAGCTCCAGCAGAGGCAGGGCGTTCCCGCTCATCCTCGGCTCACCCCCATGGGCCATCGGTCAGCGGCCCGCCGCGCCCGCCAGGGCCTCGCTCAAGCGGCGGGCGTTGGTCTTGATCATGGCCATGTACCCCTCCATCCCCTCCACCCCGGGGCCGCCCAGGGGATCCAGGGCGACGACGGGCACCCCCACCTCCCGGGCCACCTGCTGGGCGAGGCGGGGGTCGAACTGGGCCTCGGTCACCACCAGCCGGACCCCGGCCTCCCGGGCCTGGGTGATGAGGGCGGCCATCCAGGCGGGGCCGGGCTCCCGCCCGGGGTACTCGTGAAGGCTGCCCGCCTGCTCCAGGCCGTAGCGGGCCGCAAAGTACCGCCAGGCCGAGTGGACGGCGACGAAGCGGGCGCCTTGGTAGGGGGCCAGCAGGGCCCGCACCTCCTGGTCCAACCGGGTCAGCGCCTCCTGAAACCGGGCCAGGTTGGCCTGGTAGGTCCCGGACCCCTGGGGGTCCAGGGCGGCCAAAGCCTGGGCGATGGCCGGGGCCAGATCGTCCCGGACCCGGAGGGGATCGAGCCAGATGTGGGGATCCCAGGGCCCGTGGTGGTGATCGTGCTCCCCGCCGGCCCCGGGGCCCCTCCCGGGGTGGCTGGGCCCTTCCTCGCTGGGCAAGAGGGGAGTGGTCTGGGCCAGCTCCAGGCGGGCGGCGTCCCGCGCCGTGGCCAAGAGCGGCTCCAGCCACGTGTCCAGGCCGGCCCCCACCCAGACCACCAGCCGGGCCCGGGCCAGGGCCCGCAGGTCCGAGGGCCGGGGCTCATAGCCGTGGGGGCTCGCACCGGGCGGCACGAGGGCGGTGACGGTCACCCGCTCGCCCCCCACCTGGCGGACCAGGTCGGCCAGGGGCGGCAGGGTGGTGACCACCTCCACCTGGGCCGCAGCCTGCCCGGGAACCCCCATGGCGACGCCGAGGGCAACGACCAGGCCAAGAAGAGCCCGCCAGAGGGTCCGACGACGCCGCTCCCTCCGGGGAACCCTCATCGCGCCGGCACCTCCGTCCCGCCGGTCTCGGAAGCGCAGCCTTCACAGTAGCCGAAGATCTGAAACTCGTGCCGCACCGGCCGGAATCCTGCGGGCGCCTGGGGCATCTGCTCTTCTTGGCAGGGTTCCAGGCACAGGACCTCGCCGCAGTCCAGGCAGACCGCGTGGTGGTGATGGTAGGTCACCCACTCGAACCGGTCGGCCCCTTCAGGCATGTGGAAGACCTCCACCGCCCCCAAGGTCACCAACCCCTGGAGGTTCCGGTAGACGGTGTCGGCGGCCATGTCGGGGAACTGGCGGCGCAAGGTCTCCACCAGCTCCGGCGCGCTCATGGGTCGCCGGGCCCGGGCCAGAAGCTCCATGAGGGCCCGCCTCTGGGGCGTCACCCGTCCCCCTTGGGCCCGCAGCCGCTCCAGCGCCTCGGCAACGGTCACCAGCCTCACCCCCAACCGCCAGGGTTCGCTAATGCTATATATCGCAACAAGGAGAAGATGTCAAGAGTGGCCAGGCCCGCCAGACGCGCCGGTGCCCGGACCGGGGTCCGGGCACCGGGATCGGCCTGTCCAGGCTCGGAAGGGGTGGATCACCCGCGCATGATCTCTTCGATCCGCTGCTTCACGTCGTCGGAGAGGGTCCAGCCCAAAGCGCCCGCCGCCTCCTGGATCTGGTCCGGCCGCCGGGCGCCCCAGAGGGCCACGGTCACCCCGGGCTGGTCCAACACCCAGCGGACCGCGAGCTGGGCCACCGTCTTGCCCAGATCGGAGGCCAGGGCCTTCAGCTGCTCCACCTTCTTCAGGTTCTCCTTGAAGGCGTCGCCGGTGAAGAGCGGGTCCTTGGCCCGGCTGTCGCCCGGCTTGAAGGTGCTCTCCGGGGTGAACTTGCCCGTCAAGAGACCCCGGGCCAGGGGGCTGTAGGCCAGGAACGCCAGCCCGTGCTCCCGGGTGTAGGGGAGGACGTCCTCCTCCACCTCCCGGCGGAAGAGGCTGTAGCGGGACTGCTCCGAGTGGAGCGGGGCCACCTGGCGCCAGATCTCCATCTGCTCCACCGAGTAGTTGCTGACGCCGATGGCCCGGATCTTCCCCTCCTGGTAGAGGTCGTGCATCACCTGGGCCGTCTCTTCGATGGGGGTCTCGGGATCGGGCCAGTGGATCTGGTAGAGGTCGATGTAGTCCGTCTGGAGCCGGCGGAGGCTGTCCTCGATCTCCCGGCGGATCCGCTCAGGCTTGGAGTTCCGCCAGGTCTCCTCCTTCTCGTTCCACTCCATCCCGCACTTGGTGGCGATGATCACCTGATCCCGGGGGATGGAGCGTTCCCTTAGGGCCCGGGCCACAATCTCCTCGGAAAGCCCAAAGCCGTAAACCGGCGCGGTGTCGATGGTGGTGATGCCCATGTCCCAGGCAGCGTGAATGGCCCGCACGGCCTCATCCACATCGGTGCCGCCCCACAACCAGCCGCCCATGGCCCACGTGCCCAGCGCGATACGCGTCACCTGGATCGACGTGGTCCCAAGCTGCGTGTACTCCACGACGCGCTCCCTCCAGACTTTGGATGGTCCCGGGCGGTCGCCCGGCCAGCCGACCGTCTCCGGTGCCGGAACCGTGCCGGACCCGATTCCTAGTCTAGCTTTGGCTTTCGAGGTGTGTCTAGCCCGGCCCTGGATCCGGCTCCCACTGGGGGCGCGGCCTTCGGGGCTGGCTCCGCCCCGCCTCCGCAACTGGCCCCGCTTCCCAGGAGATGGTATGATCGGGCCATGGACAAACAGCTGGCTCAATCGGCACCGGCACCGCCCCGCCATCCCGGCCGAGAGTCCCGGCGGCGGAAGGCGGCCCGGCTTCAGGCGATCCTGGCCGTCTTAGAAGCGCGCTACCCGTCGGTGCGGACCGCCTTGGTCCACCAGGATCCGGTCCAGCTCTTGGTGGCCACCATCCTCTCGGCCCAGTGCACCGACGCTACGGTCAACCGGGTAACGCCGGCCCTCTTCGCCGCGTACCCCGACGCCGCCGCGCTGGCCACCGCCAGCCGGGAGCACCTGGAAGAGCTGATCCACCCCACCGGCTTCTTCCGGCAGAAGGCCCGGGCCATCCAGGAGACCTGCCAGGAGCTGGTCGCCCGCCACGGCGGCGAGGTCCCCCGGACCATGGAGGAGCTCACCCAGCTCCCCGGCGTGGGCCGCAAGACGGCCAACGTCATCCTCTCCGCGGCCGCGCTGGAAGGCTGGAAGGGCTGGGATCCCCTCCAGGGCGGCATGGGCATCGTGGTGGACACCCACGTCCTCCGCCTCTCCCGGCGCCTGGGCCTGAGCGTGGAGAAGACCCCGGAGAAGGTGGAGCAGGACCTGATGCGCCTGGTCCCCCAGGAGGCGTGGGCCAGCTTCCCCCTGCGGCTCATCTATTTCGGCCGGGAGGTCTGCGCGGCCCGCAAGCCCCTGTGCGACCAGTGCCCCCTCTACCACCTCTGCCCCGCCGGCCCTCACCGGGGCCTGATGCCCTGGCTGGCAGGACCGGACGGGAAAGCGGTCCACCGGTAAGGGAAGAGCCTCCGGGGGCCGTTGCCCGCCGGAGGCTGGCGCGTTAGGCTAAGGGGAGGGAGGAGGGCGTTCCCGTGCCCGAGCCACCGAGCCCCCAGCCGGTCGATGCGGAGCGCTTTGCGGAGGCGGTCCGCTTCGCGCTTCAAGCCCACGGCAACCAGTACCGGAAGGGGTCGCCGGCGCCCTTTGTCACCCACCCGGTGGCCGTCGCCGGGATCCTGGCCCAGTACGGCTGCTCCGAGGCGGTGGTGCTGGCGGCGGTCCTCCACGATGTGCTGGAGGACACGCCCGTCACGGCAGAGGAGCTGGAGGCCCGCTTCGGCCCCCGGGTGACCGCGTTGGTCCAGGCGGTGACCGAGGTGAAGACCATCGCTGGCCGCCCGGTTCCCTGGGAGGAGCGGAAGGCGAGCCAGCTCGCCCACCTGCAGGCGACGGACGACCTGGAGGCCGTCCTCCTCAAGGCGGCCGACGTGCTCCACAACGTGACCACCATCATCCGCGACCTGCGGCTCCGGGGGCACGCCACCTGGAGCCGGTTCCGCCGGGGCGCCACCGACCAGCTCCGGTACTACCGAAGGGTTGCGGAGGTGCTGGGCGAGCGCCTGGGGAACCACCCCCTGGCGGCGGAGCTCAAGGCCCAGGTGGAGGAGCTCCACCTGGAGGCGGCCCGGGCCGCCCGGGGCCCATCCCCGACGCCGCCCAGCTAGAAACACCCGGCGCGAGGTGCCCGTCACTCCCGGGAGGCGCCCGCCCGCCAGAGGAGGGGCGTCAGCACCAGGGGCGCGCCCGCCCGGAAGAGGCCCCGGAGCCCGCCGAGGAAGGCGGCCACTCCCTCCACCAGGGCCGCCGGGCCCGCCTCGGGAGCTGCCAGGCGGCGCTCCTCGGCCAGATCCCGGATGGCCACCGGCCCTCGCACCCCGGCCAGCTCCAAGGCCTTGGCCACCGCCTCCCGGGTGCCGCCCAGCTGGTCGACCAGTCGGTGCTCCAGGGCCTGCCGGCCTGTCCAGACCCGGCCCCCGCCCACCCGGTCCACCGCCTCCACCGTCAGCTTCCGGGCCGCAGCCACCCGCTGGCAGAAGAGCTGGTAGATTCGCTCCACCTGGGCCCAGACCCAGGCCCGCTCCCGCTCGTCAAAGGGCCCGTCGGGGTGGTAGAGGCTGATGTGCTCACCCCGGCTCACCACCCGCCGGTTGGCCCGCAGCTTCCGGGTGAAGCCCGTGTCGACGAACTTGCCCATCAAGACCCCGATGGAGCCGGTGATGGTGCTGGGCCTGGCCACCACCCAGTGGGCGGGGGTGGTGACGTAGTACCCACCCGAACCGGCCACCTCGCCCATGACGGCCACCACCGGCTTGCGGGCCGCCACCTGGGCCAGGGCGGAGGCGATGGCCTCCGAGGCGGTGGCCGAGCCTCCGCCCGAGTCGACGTGGACGATCAAGGCCACCGCCCGCCGGTCCTTGGCCACCCGCCGCGCCTGCTGGACGATGGAGAGATCACCCGTCTGGGGCCCGCCCACCAGGGGGAGGGGCAGCCGGAGGGGAGGCCGCCGGCTCCACCCGTCGACGATCACCCCTTCGATCCGCATCCGGGCCACATAGCGGTCGGGCCGGGGCAGGGGCGGCCGGAGGAGGCTCCGGGCCGCCTCCTCCCAGGAGGCCAGGGAGGCGGGCCGCCCTTCACGACCCACGTGGGCAGGGAGGGCTTCCGCGTTCACCAGGCCGTCCACCGCGCCCCGCCGGGCGGCCTCCTCATCGGTCAGCGGGCTGGCGTCCACCAGGGCCCGGGCCCCTGCCTCGTCCAGGCCCCGGCCCTCCTGGATGGCCCCGAGGAGCTCCTGGAACTGGCTGTCGGCCAGCCACTCGGCCATGGCTCGGGCCTCCTCGGAGAAGTCCGTCCGGGTGAACTTGTCGGAGGCCGTCTTGTAGGGGCTGATCTGGACGAAATCCCCTCGGAGGCCGGCCGCCTCCAGGGCTTCGGCCAGGAAGAGGTACTCCTGGCGGACCCCCAGGGGCCCCACGGTCCCCCCCGGTTGGAGGAGGATCTCATCGGCCGCGCAGGCGAGCCAGTAGGCGTGGGTGTCGTAGTCCGTCGCCCAGACCACCACCCGCTTCCCCGCTTCCCGCAGGCGCCGGAACTGGTCCCGCAGGGCTTCCACCTGGGCGGGGTTGAGCCGGAGGTTCTTCACCTGGAAGACCACGCCGTGCACCCGGGGATCGGCGCCCACCTGCTCCAGCCTGTGGGCCAGCTCCTCCAGGTTGGGCTGGCGCCCGCCGGTCCACCGGCGCCACGGCCCGCCCCCGGCCGGGGGCAGGTCGGGGTAGGCGCCCTCCAGCAGGAAGAGGATGTACTCCGGCGGCCGGCTCAAGCGGCGCCGCAGGTTGCCGAGACGCCGCCAGGTCTCCTTGAACCCGTAAAGGACGTACGAAACCATACGAAGCCTCCTTGCACCTGGTCCGAGGGCGTCCAGCCCTCCCACGGGAGCGAGGGAACCCTCCGAATGGAACGCTCGTGGCGATCAGTCGACGAAGATCTCCACCCGGGTGTCGTCGTCTTCGACCTCAACGATCTTCCCCTCGGCCCCCTCCTCCACCGCCCGGATGATGGCGTCCAGGTCGAGGACGTGCTCATCGTCGCCCTGGCCCACCCGCAGGGCATCCCGGGGGATGATGTTGGAGAGGACCCGGATGAGGCCCAGGGGAATCTGGACGTTCATCTTGGTGGCGTTTCCTTCCTCGACGACGATGCGGAAGAAGCGGGCGCGGTGCGATGAGCGGAGGGGCTCCGGGGCCGAGGAGGCCTCCAGAGCGTTGAGGAGCTCGTTGGCCTCCTCTGCGGTGATCCGGCCCTCTTGGAGCATCTTGAGGATCTGCATCCGTTCCTCGGGGCTGGGCGGTGCCATGGAGAACCACCATCCTCCTGTCTTGAGCTGACCTTGGGGAAAGTTTACCCCCCACCTTGAACATTGTCAAGCTCAAGGTTAACGTTGTTGATGGTGGGGCTCAATTTTGTGAAGGTCGTCGGGGACGGGGCCCGGCCGGCCTCAGCCCAGCCAAACTCGGGCCCCGTCCCGGGCGGATTGGAGCACCGCGTCCAGCACCCGGGCCTGGGCGATGGCATCCTCCGCGGGGAGGAGGGGCGCCTCCTGGCCCCGGATGGCCCGGCCCAGGTTGTCGACCGCGGCGGTGAAGGGTTCCACGACCGGGGTGGCGATCCGCTCCTCCTCAGGCTCGGAACGCCCGGGCCGGTACCGCCGGAGGATGATGACGTGGTCCTCCCGGCGGGGGTGGTAGGGTGCAGGCAGCAGGATCTCGCCCTCGGTGCCCAAGATGCGGGCCCGCTGCCCGCCCGGAACCTCAAAGCTGGTGAAGAAGGCTGCCGTCCGGCCCTCGCCGAAGTCCAGAACGCCCGCCGAGGTCATCTCCACCTGGAACTGGGGGTGGAGATCGCCGAAGGCCAGGACCGAGCGGGGCTCCCGGCCAAAGACGAACCGGGCGAAGGCGATGGGGTAGCAGCCCAGATCGTAGGCGGCGCCGCCCCCCAGGGCCGGTGCCAGGCGGATATCCCCGGAGCGCTCCTCCATCCGGAAGGTGAAGGAGGCCTCCAGCCCCAACACCTGGCCGATGGCCCCCTGATCCAGGAGCTCCCGGAGCCGCACGCTTTGGGGGTGGAAGCGGAAGGCGAAGTTCTCCGCGAAAAGGACGCCCGCTTGCCGGGCTCCGGCCACCATGGCCTCCACCTCCGCTGCGGTGAGCCCCGCAGGCTTCTCGCAGAGGACGTGCTTCCCCGCCTGGACCGCGGCCAGGGTCCACTCCCGGTGGAGGGCGTTGGGCAGGGGAATGTAGACCGCCTCCACCTCAGGATCCTGGAGGAGCGCCTCGTATGAGCCGTAGGCCTTCCGGAAGCCGAAGCGCTCCTGCCACTGGCGGGCCCGCTCCAGGTCCCGGCTGGCCACCGCGTGGAGCTCCCCCGTCTGGGAGGCCTGCACCGCCCCGTTGAAGACCTTCTCCGCGATGGCGGCGCAGCCCAGCACACCCCAGCGCACAGGACCCCTCATCTACGCCTGGACCCCCCGGGAGCGGGCCGCCTTGATCAGGGCGCCCAGCCGCTCCCCCAGCCCCACGGTGACGAGACCGACGGCCAGGTGGAGCACCTCGATCACCCAGTGGGCCGAGCCGGGGAGGATCTGCCCGTGGGTCAGCCCAAAGTAGACCACAAACACCCCCCAGAGGATGGCCAGGAGAACCCGGCCGGCCCCCAGCCCCGCCAGGCCTGCGCCGATGGCCAGAACCCAGAAGGCGAGCACGAGGACGAAGCCCGTCCAGATGTGGAGGGGGACGAGATTGAGGGCGTTGCCCGTCCAGAAGAGAAGGCCGAGGATCACCAGGATGACACCAGCAAGGCGCACCAGCATCTGCGCCACGACGGCCACCACGTTCATCTCGCCATCAGACCTCCTCGGAGAAGGAAGAGTGCGTACTCGGCAGGCCCTTGGCACGGGTGCCACAGCCCAGAGAACAGACGTGACTTGCAGCAAGGCCTCTCTTCGGTGCAGCCCTCCGGAACCCTCCTCCCCCGGACCCGTTTCCGAACAGCCCCCGGGTGGGCTCCGCTCCCCCAGGTCAGGGAGGGCGCAGGAGGAGTGGCGGGCCCGACCGGGAAGAGGGATGGCATGATGGAACCCCACGGCCCCGCCGAGATCTCCTGGACCCACCTGGAGACGCCCTTGGGCCCCATGGTGGCTGCCGCCACCGCCCAGGGGCTCTGCCTCCTCACCTTCGCCGAGGAGGCCGCGGAGGCGTTGGCCCGCCTCCGCCGGTACATCCCCGGGCCGGTCATCGACCGGTGGCACCCCCTCCTCGAGCAGACCCAAGAGGAACTCACCCAGTACTTCACCGGCCAGCGCCGAACCTTCTCCGTACCCCTCCTCGCCCCCGGAACCCCCTTTGAGCGCCGGGTCTGGTCGGAGCTCTTGCGGATTCCCTACGGCGAGACCCGCTCCTACAAGGAGATCGCCGCCGCCATCGGCCGGCCGGGCGCCATGCGGGCCGTGGGGCTGGCCAACGGGCGGAACCGGATCGCCATCATCATCCCCTGCCACCGGGTGATCCAGCACGACGGGCGCCTGGGCGGGTACGGCGGCGGCATCGGCCGGAAAGAGTACCTGCTCGACCTGGAACGAAGGGCCCGCGCCCAGACCGAGGCCCCCCCATCCGGTGGCGAGAACCCCGCCCAGGCATAGACCTTTCCCGCCCCTTGCCAACGGGGTCCCGGCGGGCCCCGACAGCCCACCCACCCCTTTCCCCGGCCGACACCCCTTGACCCTTGCCTCTCGCGAAGCTATCTTGGAGGCAGAATCAGTTCAAGAGTTGTCGAAATCCCGAAGGTAGGGTTGTCGTGGCGTATCAGGAGCGGGATCTCATACGGGTCTACCGAGCTTTAGGAGAACCGACACGGTTGGCCATTGTCCGCCTTCTGGCCCAACGGGACGAGGTGGGCTGTGGCGAGCTCGCCGGCAGCCTGGGCCTCACCCGGCCGACCCTGTCGTACCACACGCGCATCTTGGAAGAGAGCGGCCTGATCCGAGTGCGGAAGGAAGGGCCCTTCCGGTTCTACAGCCTGGACCGGGAGACCGTCGAGCGTTTGGCTCCGGCTGCCTTGCCGAGGGGCTCCGGCCACGACGGCTGAGCCGGCCGCCCGGTGCATCGGACGGCTGGCCCGGTGGTATCCTTCGGGAGAGGAGTTTTGGGATAGACATCAATCGTACGAAAACACGGAGGGATCGTTGATGGCCACGGTCTGGCAAATCGACCCTGCGCACACGACGGCTGAGTTTACCGTGCGGCACATGATGATTTCGAACGTGCGGGGGCGCTTCGGCGCCATTGAGGGGAAGGTGGTCGGCGACCTGTCCGATCCCACCCAGGCTCAGGTGGAGGCCAAGATCGACGCGGCCTCCATCGACACCCGGAACGAGGAGCGGGATAAGCACCTCCGCTCGGCCGACTTCTTTGACGTGGAGAACCACCCCCACATCACCTTCAAGAGCACCCGGATCGAGCGGGTGGGCGACAACCAGTACAAGGTCATCGGTGACCTGACTATCCGGGGCGTCACCCGCGAGGTGGTTCTGGACGCCACCTTCCAGGGCCAGGTGAAGAGCCCCTGGGGCCAGCAGGTGGCCGGCTTCAGCGCCACCACCACCCTGAACCGGAAGGATTTCGGCCTCACCTGGAACACCGTGCTGGAGACCGGCGGGGTGCTGGTGGGCGAGGAGGTCAAGGTGGAGCTCCAGGTGGAGCTGATCCAGCAGGCGGCCTGAGACGGCGATTGGCCGCCGGTCTTGGGGCGGGCGTCTGGTCCTGGCCGGGCCCCGCCCCAGGGGCCGCCCTCCGGCGGCCTGGTCCCTTTCCAGCGAGACCCCCCTTCTCCCAGGGCCGACTGTCGGCAAGGAGGCACGAGTTTGGACGGCGCGGCATCTCACCGAGAGCGGGCGAGCGGGACCGCTGCTGGCGCTCCCGGCCCCCAACCCGTCACGGCCCCCCAGGGGGCACCCCGCCCCCGGGTGGTGGTGGTCGGGGCGGGGTTCGGCGGGCTGTGGGCGGCCCGGGCTCTGGCCGGCAGCCCGGCCCAGGTTCTCCTCCTGGACCGGAACAACTTCCACACCTTCCTGCCCCTCTTGTACCAGGTGGCCGCCGCCGAGCTGGAGCCCGATGACATCGCCTACCCGGTCCGGGGCCTGATCCGAGGCCTGCCCAACGTGGACTTCCTCATGGCCGAGGTCCAGGGGATCGACCTGGAGCAGCGCCAGGTCCTCACCAGCCGAGGTCCCCTCCCCTACGACTACCTGATCCTGGCCGCCGGGAGTCAGACCAACTTCTTCCGGATGGAGTCGGTGGAAGCCCACGCCTTTGAGCTGAAGACCATCGGCCAGGCGGTCACCTTGCGGAGCCACATCCTCCGCCTCTTCGAGGAGGCCCAGCGGGAGCCCGACTCCGAGCGGCGCCGGGCGATGCTCACCTTTGTGGTGGTGGGCGGCGGGCCGACGGGCATCGAGTTCGCCGGAGCCCTGGCCGAGCTGATCTACGGTGTCTTGGTGAAGGATTACCCCCGGATGGACTTTAGCGAGGTCCGCATCGTCCTCTTGGAGGCCCTCGACCGGCTGCTCCCCGCGCTCCCCGAAGCCCTTCAGACCTACGCCCGCCAGCGGCTGGAGGCAAAGGGGGTGGAGGTGCGGCTGGAGGCCGCGGTGGTCCGGGCCTCGCCCAACCGGGTCTACCTGAAGGACGGCACCAGCATCCCCACCCGCACCCTGGTCTGGACCGCCGGGGTCCGGGCCCATGATCTCGTGCAGCACCTGGGGGTGGCCACCGCCCGGGGCGGCCGGGTAGTGGTGGAGCCCACCCTGCAGCTCCCCGGCCATCCCGAGGTCTTCTGCATCGGTGATCTGGCCTATCTGGAGGACGACGAGGGGAAGCCCCTCCCCCAAGTGGCGCCGGTTGCCATCCAGCAGGGGGAGCACGCCGCCCGGAACCTTCGCCGCCTGCTGGCCGGCCAGCCCCTCCTGCCCTTCCGCTACCACGACCGGGGCACCATGGTGACCATCGGCCGGAACGCCGCCGTGGCCGTAGTGGGCTCGCGGGCCATCAAGGGGTTTCCCGCCTGGCTGGCCTGGCTGGGGGTCCACCTGATCAAGCTCATCGGCTTCCGGAACCGCCTGCTCGTCCTCATCAACTGGGCGTGGAACTACATCTTCTATGACCGGGGCGTCCGGCTCATCGTGGAACGAGAGCCCCTGGGCGGGGAGGGGGAGCCCGCCGCCGACTGAGCCGGGATGGATGACAACCCCGACACGAGGCCCTGGCCGACGCAGGAGTTGGTAGGGGCGAGGCCCAACTTATCTGGGTACCAACGGGACAATCCATCAACGAGACGTTCCCCACCGGCGCTCTGGGCCCCGCGGCAGCCCGGGGCCCGGTGTGATGAGTTGTGGGAGGTGGCTTCCCGGTGCGCGTCCAGGCTCGTTGGCTCGTCCTCCTGGCTGTTCTCGCGGCCATCCCCCTCTTGGGAGCCACGGCCGCGGCCCAAGCCCCCGAACCCCGGTACGGGGGCACCTTGCGGGTGGCCATCGCCGCCGAACCCCCGGGGCTGGACCCCACCATCAGCACCTCGCAAGAGATCGCCCGCATCGTCTACGGCAACGTCCACCAGGGCCTGGTCCGCATCGACCGGGAGGGCCGGATCGTGGCCGCCCTGGCCGAGCGGTGGACCGTCTCCGACGACGGGACGGTCTACACCTTCCACCTCCGCCCCGGTGTCCGCTTCCACGATGGCAGTGAGCTGGACGCGGGGGACGTGCTGGAGATGCTCCAGCGGGCGACCGATCCCCACTCAGGCCACACCCACCCGGAGTATTACCGGGACATCACCGCCTTTGAGGCGGTGGACCCGCTGACGGTCCGGATCGAGCTGGCCCGGCCCAACGCGGAGTTCCTCTACAACCTGGCCCGGCCCGACTCGGTCATCTTCCCCGCCGGCACCGCCGCCCAGCAGGCGGCCAACCCCGTGGGGGCGGGGCCCTTCCGGGTGGTGGCGTGGCAGCGGGGGAGCCGGGTGATCCTGGCCCGTTTCGACCAGTACTACGACCCGGCCCTGCCCTACCTGGACGGGGTGGAGTTCCGCTTCATGCCCGACCCCAACACCCAGCTGGCCGCGCTCTTGGCCGGCGACATCGACGTTATCGGCTATGGCCTCACCCCGGAGAACGGGCTGATCCTCCAGAACCAGCCGGGCTTCAAGCTGGTGGAGGGCTCCTCCACCAGCGAAGTCATCCTGGCCATGAACCACAGCCGGAGCCCCTTCCACGACCGGCGGGTCCGCCAGGCCATCACCCACGCCATCAACCGGCCCTTGGTGATCGAGGCGGCCATGTTCGGCTTTGGGATCCCCATCGGCTCCCACATGACCCCGGCAGAGCCCTACTACCTGGACCTGACGGACCACACGCCCTACGATCCGGAGCGGGCCCGGGCCCTCCTGGCCGAGGCCGGCTACCCCCAGGGCTTCACCGCCACCCTCGCCCTGCCCGCCCCCTACGAGTACGCCCGTCGGGCGGGCGAGGTGGTGGCCGAGCAGCTCCGGCAGGTGGGCATCCAGCTCCGGCTGGAGATCGTCGAGTGGACCACCTGGCTGGCCCGGATCTTCAACCAGGCGGAGTATGACATGACCATCATCGGCCACGTGGAGCCGTTGGACATCGGGATCTACGGCAACCCAAACTACTACTTCCGCTACGACAGCCCCGTGGTGCAGGAGCTCCTGAACCAGGTGACGGCCACCTTCGATGAAGGGGCCCGGGCCCAACTCTACGGCCAGATCCAGCGCCAGATCGCGGACGACGCGGTCAACGTCTTCCTCTTCGCGTTGCCCTATCTGGCGGCCATGCGGGCCGATGTCCACGGCTGGTGGGTGCACCAGCCCACCGTGGCTCTGGATGTGAGCGAGGTCTTCTTCCGGTAGGGGCGGGCAGGGCGCCGCCCGCTGGACGCGCCCCCGCCCCTGCCCAGAGCGTCGCCCGGCACCTGCAGGCTCACCGGCTCACGGGGCGGTCCGGTAGGCGAAACGGGCCATCGCCCCATCCCCCTCCACCCGCTGAAGCCGCCCGTGGAGGACCAGGTACTCCAGGTGGGCCAGGGTTTCGGCCATGGCGAAGCGGGTGCGGAAGAGGTCCGGCTGGGGCCCGAAGAGCTCCAGGTTGACCGCCCAGCCCGTGGCCAAGCGCCCTGCCCGCTCGAGCACCTGCACGATCGCCTCCACCCGGGCCAGCCGCTCCCGGTGGTGCCCCTCGATCTCCCGTACCCGCCCTGCCAGGTCCTGGATGGGCTCCCGGTGGCCCGGCAGGACCCACCGGGCGGGTAGGGGGGCCACCTGCCGGAGGGAGGCCAGGTACTGGGCCAGGGGGTTCTCGGCGGCGAAGGGCCAGAGGCTGATGTTGGGCGTGATGGTGGCCAAGACCAAATCGTTCCCCAGGAGAAACCGGGCCTCCGGCTCCCAGAGAACCATCAGCCCCTCCGCGTGGCCCGGCGTCCAGAGCACCTCAAAGCGCCACCGGCCCAGGCGGAGTTCCTGCCCAGGGTCCACCGGCGTGATCTCCGGGAAGGGCGCCACCCGCTCCACCTGCTCCTGGTGGTGGGGGGCGAGGGGCGCCGCCACCTCCTTTGGCATGCCGTGGTCCTGGAAGAAGGCGCTGATCGCCTCCCCCGCCTGGGTCCCCGGTCGCCAGAAACGCTCCGCCTGGGGGATCTCCTGGCGGAGCATGAGCACGGGCGCGCCGCTCTGGGCCTGCAACCACCCCGCCGCGCCCATGTGGTCCGGGTGGTGGTGGGTGACCACGATGGCCTCCAGATCCTCAAAGCCGATGCCCAGTCGGGCCAGGGCCAGCCGCCAGCGCGCCTCCGTCTCGGGCGTGTGGAACCCCGTATCGACCACCGTCCACCCCGTCCGCCCCGGCAGGAGGTAGAGGTTGACCACCTTCAAGGGGACGGGGATGGGCATGGCCAGCTGGTAGACGCCGGGCAGAAGCTCCTGGACCGGCGGCGCCTCCACGCTCTGGGGCCTCACGGGCCGCTCCCCTCGGAGGTGCCCGCCGGGGCGGCCCGGCGCCCCTTCAGGCGGTGGGCGTGGGCCCGGCGGAACTTGGCCACCTTCGGCGCGATCACCGCCTGGCAGTAGGCTTGATGGGGATTCCGCTCAAAGTACCGGTGGTGGTACGCCTCCGCGGGGTAGAAGGCCTCGAAGGGGACCACCTGGGTGACGATAGGGGCCCCGAAGACCTCCTCCCGCTCCAGCTGGTCGATCACCTCCCGGGCCGTCGCCTCCTGCTCGGGCGTGTGGTAGAAGATGACCGACCGGTACTGGGGCCCCACGTCATTCCCCTGGCGGTCGGGGGTGGTGGGGTCATGAATGGTGAAGAAGATCTCCAGCAGATCCCGGTAGCTGATCACCCGGGCATCATAGGTGAGTTGGACCACCTCCGCGTGGCCCGTGGTGCCGGTGCAGACCTGCTCGTAGGTGGGGTTGACCACGTGGCCCCCGGAGTAGCCCGGGAGGACCTGCTCAACCCCCTCCACCTCCGAATAGACGGCCTCCAGGCACCAGAAGCACCCGCCACCGAGGGTGGCCACCTCCAGCTTCCCCGTTGCAGCCATGGACCTCAGCTCCTTTGGTATCAAGATACCCCCCGTGGGGCCTCTCGTCCATCGGGAAGGGAGGGATGGGGGCGGCGGAAAAGGAAGAGCCAGATCCCCGGCCCGGCGCCGGAAGACCTTTGGGGGAGGGACGGGCCATGACCTTCAACCGCTTTGTCGAGGCCGCCGACCGCCTGGCCTCCCAGATCCCCGAACCCTTGCTCGAAGGCTTGACGGGCGGCATCCAGGTCTCCCGGGAAGAGCGGCAGAACCCCGACGATCCCCCGGATGTGCGGATCCTGGGCGAGTACATCACCGATCCCTTCCTGGGCGCCCAGATCGTCCTCTACCACGGCTCCTTCCGCCGCCTCTTCGCCCGGGAGCCCGAGGAGGTCTGGTTGGAGGAGCTGGCCATCACCCTGCGCCACGAGCTCCGGCACCACCTGGAGACCCGGGCGGGCCTCTCCGACCTGGATCGGGAAGATATGGAGGAGCTTCAGCGGCTCTGGGACGAGTGGCTGGCCATAACCGAAGGGGCGGTGGACGAGGAGGAAGGGGGCGAGGCCGGCGATCCTGCCAAGCTGGAGCCGTGAGTCCGGGGCCAGGCCCATGATGCCGGGTCGTGGGACCGCGATCCTGGGTTCGGAGCGGTGATCTCAGAGCCTGGGCTGGGCGGCGGGGCGCCGCGCCCCAAAGGGTACGGATGTCGTATAATGGTGCCAGTCTCTTCCGGAGAAGCTGGCCTGCAAGGAGCGGTCGCGGTGACAGAACCAGGGAAGAAGCCAACCCATTTCATCCAGGAGATCATCGACGCCGACCGGGCGGCGGGGCGGTACGGCGGGCGGGTGCACACCCGCTTCCCTCCCGAGCCCAACGGCTACCTGCACATCGGTCACGCCAAGGCCATCTGGATCGACTTCAGCACCGCCGAAGCCAACGGGGGCTTGTGCAACCTCCGCTTCGACGACACCAACCCGACCACCGAAGAGGAAGAGTTCGTCGAGGCCATCAAGGAGGACGTCCGCTGGCTGGGCTTCGACTGGGGTGACCGGCTCTACTACGCCTCGGACTACTTCGAGCAGCTCTACCAGTACGCCGAGGAGCTGATCAAGCGGGGCAAGGCGTACGTCTGCGACCTGAGCCCCGAAGAGTTGCGGGCGTACCGGGGCACCCTGACCGAACCGGGCCGGGAGAGCCCCTACCGGAACCGCTCGGTGGAGGAAAACCTGGACCTCTTCCGGCGGATGCGGGCTGGCGAGTTCCCCGACGGCTCCCGCACCCTGAGGGCCAAGATCGACATGGCCTCCCCCAACCTGAACATGCGGGACCCGGTGATTTACCGGATCCAGCGGGCCCGGCACCACCGGACGGGGGACACGTGGTGCATCTACCCCATGTACGACTTCGCCCACCCGCTCTCGGACGCCATCGAGGGGATCACCCACTCCTTGTGCACCCTGGAGTTTGAAGACCACCGGCCTCTCTACAACTGGTTCCTCGAGGCCCTGGAGATCCCCGACCCGCCCCAGCAGATCGAGTTCGCCCGCCTGGAGCTGACCCACACCATCACCAGCAAGCGGAAGCTCCGCCAGCTGGTGGAGGGCGGGTACGTGCGGGGCTGGGACGACCCCCGCATGCCCACCCTGCGGGGGATGCGCCGCCGGGGGTACCCGCCCGAGGCCATCATTGACTTTTGCTCCCGGGTGGGGGTCTCCAAGACCAATGCCGTCATCAGCTTGGGCTTCTTGGAGCACGTGGTCCGGGAGCACCTCAACCGGACAGCCCAGCGGGTGATGGCGGTCCTCAACCCCCTGAAGGTGGTCATCACCAACTTCCCCGAAGACCGGGTGGAGTGGGTGGAGGTGGAGAATAACCCCGAGGACCCCGAGGCCGGAACCCGCCAGGTCCCCTTCACCCGGGAGATCTACATCGAGCGGGACGACTTCATGGAGGATCCGCCCAAGAAGTTCTTCCGCCTGGCCCCGGGCCGGGAGGTTCGCCTCAAGGGCGCCTGCTACATCACCTGCCAGGAAGTGGTGAAGGATCCGGCCACCGGCGAGGTGATCGAGCTCCGGTGCACGTGGGATCCCGAGAGCCTGGGCGGCTCCACGCCCGACGGCCGCCGGGTGAAGGGAACCCTCCACTGGGTCTCGGCCCGGCACGCGGTGCCCGCGGAGGTCCGCCTCTACGAGCCCCTCTTCCTCACCGAAGACCCGGAGGAAGGCGGCGACTTCCTGGCCAACCTGAACCCCAACTCCCTCCAGGTGCTCACCGGGTGCCTGGTGGAGCCCGGGCTGGCCGGGGCGGCGGTGGGCTCCCGGTACCAGTTCCTCCGCCACGGCTACTTCGCGGTGGACCCCGACAGCACGGAAGACCTCCTGGTCTTCAACCGGATCGTCCCCCTCAGGGATTCGTGGCAGAAGATCCAGGGCCGGGAGCGTACGTGATCCGGTAGATGAGCCCCGCGTAGTCGTCGGAGACGAGGAGGGAGCCGTCGGGCAGCTCCTCCACATCCACCGGGCGGCCCCAGGCGGTGCCGTCGGGCAGGAGCCAGCCCTCGGCAAAGACCTCCTTCCCCACCGGCTGGCCTCGCTCGTTGAAGCGGACCCGCTTCACCCGGTAGCCGATGGGTTCCGTCCGGTTCCAGGAGCCGTGCTGGGCGACGAAGGCGTCATGCCGGTACTCGTCCGGGAACATGGCTCCCCGGTAGAAGTGGATCCCCAGCGAGGCCGTGTGGGCCCCGAACTCCACCACGGGGTGGCTCACCCGGGCCACGGGGACGGGGCCGGGGAACTGGGGGCTGCGGGTGCGGCCGCCCGCGTAATAGGGGAAGCCGAAGTGGAGCCCGGGCCGGGGCGCGTGGTTCAGCTCGTCGGCGGGGATGTCGTCGCCCAGCATGTCCGCCCCGTTGTCGGTGAAGAAGAGCTCGCCCGTCGCTGGGTGCCAGTCCATCCCCACCGAGTTGCGGATCCCCCGGGCGTACACCTCAAAGCCGGTGCCGTCCCGGTTCAGCCGGGCGATGGCCCCCACAGGATCCTCGGTGGTGCAGATGTTGCAGGGCACCCCCAGCGCGACGTAGAGCCGCCCGTCGGGCCCCAGGGCCAGGTACCTCCAGCCGTGGTAGTCGTAGCGGGGCAGCCGGTCGTAGACCACCTCCGGCTCCAGGAGCCTCCCCGGCGTCCAGTCCTTGAGGTCGAAGCGGACGATCCGGTGGTTCTCCGCCACGTAGAGGAAGCCGTCGCCGTAGGCAATGCCGTTGGGCACCCGCAGGCCCTGAGCCAGGGGGAGGACCGTCTCCCCCACCCCATCCCCGTCCCGGTCCATCACCACGTGGACCGTATCCCGGCGGCTGCCAACGAAGAGGAGCGCCAGGTCGGGAGCGTAGGCCAGGGACCGGGCCCCCGGCACCCGGGCGTAGATCTGGATGGCGAAGCCCTCCGGCAGCCGGATCCGGTGCAGGTGGCTCGCCGGATCGGCCCCTTGGGCCAGGGCTGCCGCCGTCGTCAGCAAGATCACCACCCAGGCGGCCAAAAGCAGCCGCCGCCGGCCGCCCGCCGGCTGAGCCTTGGTCATGGTCCTTCTGCCCACCGCCACGCCACCTCCCAGACATTTTTGCGGTGAAACGGCAAGAGGCAGCCCCACCCTGGGTGAGGCTGCCTCTGCCTGCCGTAACGACGAGGGGAGAAACGGCTGATCATAGAATACAACATCTCCCAGCCCTTGTGTGTCGAATCGCGTCAGTTGACCCCCCGAAAAGTTCGAGAGAACCGCGCCCGCTCCCAAAGAAGCCTGCCTCCCCCGGCTCATGGCGCCGTCACCGTCCGGGCCGCCTGCTGCCGCATCCGCAGGGCGTAAAAGGCCAGCGCCCCCATCGCGACCCACGGCCCAGCCGCTCCCGCCGCCCACGCCAGGCGCCACCCCCAGCGATCGGCGACCAGACCCAGAACCCAGGGGGAGATCCCGCCTGACAGATATCCCAGAACCGTTTGCCATGCCTGGGCCCGGCCCACCCCGTCGGGAGGGGCGAGTTCCGTCACCATGATGGAGAAGATGGGCGAGTCGGCGGTGAGCGTCAGGCCCGAGACCAGCAGGAGGCCCCAGACCAGCGGCGGGGGCCACCCCCCGATCCAGCCGAGAAGGAGGGTGGTGGTGCTGCTCGCCAGCAAGAGAGCCGCCGCGGTGAGGGGGCGTCCCCAGCGGTCCGAGAGCGCGCCACCGAGGCCGGTGGTCACCGCGCCCAGCAAGGTCGTGGTGCCGGCCAGCCACCCCGCTTGGGTGACGGCCGCCCCCAAGCCCTCGCCCGCCAGCCCCTCGGCCAGGTAGGGGGTCAGCCAGGCCCGCTGCCCGTAAAGCTCCCAAGTGTGCCCGGCGTAGGCCAAGGCGGCTGCCAAGACCCCCAGGCCGGGCCGCCAGGGGGAAAGCCGCCGGGGCGGAGGTTCCAGGAGCCCTGGCGCCCGGGCCGGCTCCGGCCCAGGCCGAGCCGCGGCGGCCCGCTCCTCGCCCCCCGGCCGGGGTGGAACAAGGCTGCTTCCTCGGGCCCAGAAGAGGCCGGCCACCGGCCCCACCCAGCTGGCCACGCCCATGGCCAGGTAGCCGGCCCGCCACCCCCACCGGGCCGCCAAGACCCCCGTCACCGCCAGAGAGAGCCCCTGGGCCAGGATGGACGAGGCCACGTAGGTCCCGACGAAGCGGCCCCGGCGGGTGGACGGGACCATCCGGGCCAGGAGGTTCACCCCGGGCATGTAGACCCCGCCCAGCCCCACCCCGGCCAAGAAGCGCAGGAGCACGCCTGAGGCCAGCCCCCGGGCCAGCAGGGGGAAGGCGGTGCCTGCCAGGGCCGCCAGCCCGGCGGCCTGCCACAGGAGGTGGTGGGCGGGCTCGCCCCGGGCCTGCCGCCGGTCCAGGCCCACCAGGAAGAGGGCGCTGGAGAGGATGTACCCGGCCTGGTAGGCGGAGAAGAGGAGCCCCGCCTGAGCGTGGCTCACACCCCACTCAGCTTCGATCCAGGGCAAGACCGGGCTGAGGGCCGATTGGGTGAAGAACGCCCCCATCAGCGTGAGGCAGGCCGCCGCCAGGATCACCGGGACACCGTCCTTTGGGCAGAGGTGAGGCGGGGAACCGCCAGGCCCCCGCCATCCGACCCTCTCTCAGTCAGTATAGACTGAGAATGGTTCTTATGGGAGGGGCTGGTCCCCGTCAGCTGGCGTCCTGGGTGGGACCGAAGCCGGCAGGCTCCGGGGCGCAGCCGCCCGCCATGAGCTGGGCCAAGGTGGGGGCCTCCCGATCTACCCGGGCCGGCTCCCCGGTGGGGGCCGCGGTCGGGGAGGCGCGGAGGAGCTGGGCCAGGCCGTCGAAAGCCAGGAGCCAGGGACCGCCTTCATGGGGCCGGTGGAACGCCAAGACCGGGTTCACCCGGTAGGGCGTTTGGGGATCGGGGGCGGTGTAATACAGGGTCGCTTCCACCCGGACCCGGGCCCGCTGGTGGTCGCCGTCCACCCGCCGGCTCCCCCAGACGAAGAGGGTGCGGATCTGGGCGAAGAGGGCCTCCTGCAGCGCAGGGTCCAGCTCGTCAGCCAGGTAGCGCAGGGTGGCCCGCTCCCGGTGGTTGACCGCGGCCATCACCCACCGGGCCAGCTCCTCGGGCTCGGCCTGGTCCAGGGTGTCGGCCAGGAGGCCCGCAGCCTTAAGGACCATGAGCTGGTGGCCGTCGTCCACCCGCCAGGTGGTGTGCACCCGGCTCCCCGCGAAGTGGAGGCAGAAGTGGCCCTCGAACTGGTTGTCGAAGAGATCGCCCCAGCCGTGGGGCATGCCGTTGATGGAGCCGGCCACCGCCCGGTCCTGGATGGTGGCCACCACCGCCCGCCGCTTCCAGCTCCACTCGCCGCCGTAGATGGTTCGGAGGGTCTCGCTGTCCTCCGCCGTCAGAGGCTCCACGTCCGCGTGGGCATCGCCCCGGTGGCGCCGGACTTGGAAGGCCAAGCCCGTCTCCAGGTCCCGCACCTGCGCGGTGGCCCCCGCGGGGAACCGCCTCAGGGCCTCGTCCCAGGCGAGGGGCTCGCCGAAGAAGCTCCCATGAAGCTGCTCCGTCAAGGCCTCCAGCACCGGTGTTGCGGCAGGGCTCGACACAACCGCCCCCCGGGTGGGGTCGACGAGGCGGAAGTCCCGGGTGGCGAGGAGCTCCCGGGTCTGGCCGCCCTCCTCCCACGCCAGCCGCCAGTAAAGCTCCCGGGTGGCCGGGACCTCCCCAGACACCCCACGATCCTGGTTCCCAGAACGCTCCGCCGGCTGGCTGGCCTGGCCAAGGGCCTGGACCAGCGGCTCAATAAGGGCTGGATCGGTCACCTGGAGCTCACCGGGGTACTCCGGCCACACGAAGCCGACGGTGACCGCCTCCACCCGGGGCGCCACCGGCCCGTCCCGCTCCCCGAGGAGCCTCGTCCCCACCACGATCCCCACCCCGACCGCCGCCGCGAGGCCGGCCACCAGCACCCGCCGCCCCTGGGGGAGCCGCCGTTCCCGGGTTCCCGCCGTCCGCTCCCCTTGCGGCCCGGACCGGGCCGAGCGGCCCCGACGGCCGAACCAGGCCACCACCCGCACAGGACCACCCCCACCCTACCTACGCCGGGGCGACCGGCTGGTATGCCGCTCCCCGCCCCGGGCCGAGCGGATGAGCGCCCGGGCCGTCGCCTACACAGCCGCCGACGGGCTGGAGGCCTGGCGGGCCTTCTACACCTTCATGGCTCTGGCCGCCTACGCCGGCTGATCCGGCCCAACGGGGGCGGGCCCGGTCGACGGGCGAGGGTGCTGGCCGATGCGGCCGATCCTGGCCTACGCCCGCCGGCTCTGGGCCTCAACCTGGCCCTGGGTCTCGGCCGGCAGCCGGGGCGGGGCGTAGGCCCGCTGCCAGAGGGTCTGGTAGCGCTCCACCTCCGCCGCCCAGCGGGCGTCGTCCCAGCCCAGGCCGCTCTGGATCAGCGGCCGCAGCCGCCCCAGGAGGGGCTGGGCCCCATCCTCCACCAAGAGGCCCAGCCGGACCCGGCGGAGGAGCAGGTCGTCCAGGTGGACCACCGCCTCGTGGCTGGCCGCCCAGCGCACCTCAGCCCAGAGGTAGGGCGTCCCTGCAATGGGCCGCAGCTCCCCCTCTTGAGCCTCCGCCACCAGCTGGGCCGCTGCCGCCCCGTAGCGCCCCGCGAGCCTGCGGGCGGCCGCCGCGCCGTCCAGCCCCGGCCAACCCGGCAGGCTCGGGGGGCCCTCCGGCAGGGGGTCGAGGGCGGGCGCCTGGGGATCGGCCGGCGGCAGCTCCGGGAGCAGGGCCCGGAGCCGCTGGAGGACCTGGAGGGCCATAGCCCGGAAGGTAGTCAGCTTGCCCCCCGTCACCGTGAGGAGACCCTCCTCCAGCCAGAGAACGTGCTCCCGGGACTCCTTGGAGGGATCGGCCTTGCCGGTGCCCACCACCGGCCGGACGCCCGCGTAGCTGGCCAAGACGTCGCCGGCGGTGAGGTGGAGGCGGGGGAAGGCGGCCTGCACGGCCCGCAGGAGGTAGGCGGCCTCCCGGGGGCTGATGGCCGCTTCCCGATCCAGGTCCTCCCCGTGGTCCACGTCGGTGGTACCCACCAGGGTGACGCCCTGCCAGGGGAAGGCGTAGACGGGCCGCCCGTCGTTAGGGTGGATGAAGCTGACCGCCGCCGACAGGGGGAGCCGCCAGCCCGGGAAGATGAGGTGGCTCCCCCGCAAGGGCCGGAGCCGCGGCCGCCCGCCCACCTGCTCCCGGAGCCGGTCGGCCCATGCCCCCGTCGCGTTGACCACCGCCCGCGCGTGGACCCGGGCCACCGAGCCGCCCCTCCCCTCCCCGTCGGTACCGGCCACATCCCGCACCACTACGCCGGCCACCCGCCCGTCCCCGTCCCGGAGGAGCTCCTCCACCCGGCTGTAGTTGAGGGCGGTGCCGCCGTGGCGGGCCGCCTCCCGGATCAGCCGGAACACCAGGCGGGCGTCGTCCGTCTGAGCGTCCCGGAAGATGTAGCCCCCCTGGAGCTGGTCCTGGCTCACGTGGGGCGCGGCCAAGACGAACGCCTCCCGGCCCAGGTAGCGGTGGGCGTGGAGGCCGCCCAGGCGGTCGTAGAGTTCCAGGCCGAAACCGTAGATGAGCCGGCCGGGGTGGCTCCCCCAGTAGACGGGCAGGAGGAAGGCCAGGGGCTCCACCAGCCCCGGCGCGTCCCGCAGGAGCCGCTCCCGCTCCCGGACCGACGCCCAGGTGAGGCCCACCTGGGCCTGGGCCAGGTACCGCAGGCCCCCGTGGACCAGCTGCCCCGACCGGCTGGAGGTGCCCCAGGCGAAGCCCCGCTGCTCCAGGAGCAGGGTCCGGAGGCCCAAGCGGACCGCCTCCCGGAGCCCCCCCGCCCCCACGCCCCCCCCGCCGATGATCACCAGATCCCAGGAAGACCCATCCAGCTCCGCCCACACCTGGGCACGCGCGGCGGCCGCCACCTTGGAACCTCCTCCCTTCACCGGTCCACCAGCTTGCCGGGGTTCATGATCCCCTGGGGATCGAGGGCCGCCGCGGCCTGGCGGAGCACCTCCAGGCCCAGGGTCCCCTTCTCCGCCTCCAGATACGGCTTGTGGTCCAATCCCACCCCGTGCTGGTGGCTGATGGTCCCACCTTGCTCCACAATGGCCCGGCTGGCCGCGCCCTTCAGGGCCCGCCAGCGCTCCAGATCCCGCTCCGGATCACCCGACAGGCGGAAGACGTAGGTGACGTAGATGTTGCTCCCATCGGGGTAGAGGTGGGAGAGGTGGCTGAAGACGTGGACCCGCTCCCCCTCGGGCTTCAGGGCTTGTTCCAAGGCGGCCTCGATGGCCCTGAGGGTCTCGGGCACCGCCCGCCAGGGCGTGGCCGTCTCCAAGGTGTCGACGGCGTAACCGTTCTCCCACAGGGTGTTCCGCAGATAGGGCGTCCGAAAACGGCTCTTCTCCCACTCCCGCCCGAAGAGGCTCCCCACCAAGACGCCCCCGTGGCGGCGGATGATGGCCTTGGCCCCCCCAAAGGCCTCCCCCCCCCGCCGGCGTCGCCCGGCCGCCCCCACCAGGAGCATGCACTTGCCCGCCCCCGCCCCCCGGATCGCCAGGTACCGCTCCAAGAGACCGATGAGCCGCTCCCGGCCCGCCAGGCGGAGGGTGGTCTCCGTCTCCCGGGCGGTGCTCAGCCGGACCATCACCAGGGGGAGTCGCTCCTGGACCAAGGTGCGGGCCGCCGCGAGGGCCCCGTCGAAATCGGGGAAGAAAAAGCCGAGGAAGACCTCCCGCTCCGGTACGGGCCTCACCCGGACCACCGCCTCGGTGAGGATGCCCAGCCGCCCCTCGGAGCCCAAGACGAGCTGCCGCAGATCGGGCCCCGCGGCGCTGGCCGGGGAGGGTGGCAGGTGGAGGGTGCCGGCCGGGGCCTGCAGGCGGCCGCCGGCGAAGAGCTCCTCGATCCGCCCGTACCCCAGGGACTGCTGGCCCGAGGAGCGGGTGACCACCCAACCGCCCAAGGTGGAGTACTCAAAGGACTGGGGGTAATGGCCGAGGGTGTAGCCTGCGGCCCGGAGCTGGGCCTCCAGGTCAGGGCCCCGTACCCCGGCGCCGAAGGTGGCCAGCCGGCTGACCTCATCCAGGTAGTGGAGCTTCCAGAGACGGCTCAGATCGACGGAGAGGACGGGGGGCCCGTCGGGATCCACGGTGAGGTGGCCCACCACGCTGGTCCCGCCCCCGTAGGGGATGACCGCGGCCTTGGCCTCCTGGGCGAAGCGCAGAAGCTCCCGGACCTGGGCATCGTTCTCGGGGAAGGCCACCCCGTCGGGCACCGCCCCCACCCGGCCGCTCCGCATGGCGATCCAGTCGGGCAGGCTCTGGCCCCGGGCCCGGCGCAGGCGGGTCTCGGGATCGGAGGTGACCAGCGGGTGGTCGGGCAGCCGGGAGGGCGGCACTCGCCGCACCACCTCCTCCAGGGTGGCGTCCCGGGGCGGTTGGCCCGCCCCCACCCGCTCCACCAGGTAGGCACGAGCGCCCTCCTCCAGCGGGTAGTGCTCCGCCTCATCGCCCCAGCCATTCCAACGACGCACGGCTGCCACCTCCTGGAAGGATCAGTCTCCCGGTCTCCCCCGGTTCCCCGCCCCTCCCTCCAACCGCTGCCAAAGGCGCAGGCTGGCCGCCATGGCGGAGCGGGTCACCCGCTCAGCCCGGCCTGGATCCCGGGCCATGGCCGCGTCCAGAAGCCGCCGGTAGAAGCGCCGGGAGAAGGCCCGGCCTTTGGGCTGCTGGAAGTAGCGGGGCGCGAGGCGCTGGTAGAGGGCCTCGTAGCCGTTGAGGATCCACGTGTAGACCGGGTTCCCCGAGAGCCGGGCGAGGGTGCGGTGCAGCTCCCAGTCGAAGCGGGCGAAGGCGTGGGCCTCTGGCGGGAGCTCGGCCGCCCGGGCCAGCCGGGCGACCACCTGCTCGGGCGCGGCCCGCACGGCCGCTCGAGCGTAGGCGGGCGCCAAGGCCCGGCGGGCTTCCAGCAACCAGCCCACCAAGGGCGCGGGCAGCCGCTCCGGGTGCTCCGCCAGGGCGGCCAGCATGTGGGAGGTGCCGCTGGTCCAGTAGTCGTTCACCCGGGTGGGTCGGCCCTGTTGGATGGTGATCCACCCTTGGGCGGCCAGCCGATGGAGGGCCTCCCGCAGGGTGGGCCGGGCCACACCCAGGCTCTGGGCCAGCTCCCGCTC